>CAMZBG010000026.1 GCA_947304495.1 uncultured Clostridia bacterium
TATTATTATCATCCCATACTTTTGTAACACTTACACTAGTCTTTTCTGGTGTATGCTTATTAGTTACTTTGAAGTCATTTTCTACAGAACCGGTTACAGTATATGCATATGTTCCAGGACCATCAGTTCCTGTAATAACATTAGTTATCGTTTCAGTAACATTATATTCGATAGCTGTACCATCAGTATTATATAGTGGTACATTAGCGAATGTTGCTGTCCAAGCAGCAGTTTCGCCATTCTTAACAATTGTTTTACCATCAGCTTCATAATCGATAGCTCCATCAAGGGTAATCTTTCTAGATGTTGAATTATCACCTGCAGACAAAACTATCTCTACACTATTTGGTCTAATAGCATCTTGATTACTATTATCATCCCATTCTTTAGTTACAACAATGTCAGCACTTACTGATTTATTAGTATATGTAACTAAGTAAGGTGTATTAGCTTCTTCAATAGAACCAGTATATATAGGACTATTAGTTTGATTATTAACACTTACAAATTCAAATCCATTTGGTGCATCAGCTCCACTTGTAATTTCTTCAAGTGTATAAGTTGTACCAGAAAGTAAGTTAATAAATCTCAAGTTCCAATCAGCTTGTAATGAAACTTGGATTGTACTACCACTCTTAAAATAGTAGTATCCACTATAATATAGATAATTTCCATCTTTATCTTTATCTGGATTTCCATCACCATCAATATCTGCATAAGTAACAGTATTTGGTTCTCCAGCATAATTATAAGTAATTGTTCCATTATCAGTATGAACAACAACATCTGTAATTTTTGGATTAGATTCATCTAATGGATCTGTTCCTCTAGTAGCAGTAGTTTCAGGAAGCATAACTGTATCGCCATTTTCATCTTGAATTGAAAACCATACATCTGCTCCTGTTGGATCCGTTACAGTCATATTATATTTAAATAATGTATCTAATGGTTCATTAGCTCCATCTTCTACTGTAACTACTTTAGTTACATCTAGATAACTACGACGATTATTTGTAGCTGTTAATGATGCAACACCACCATCTACTATATAATATTTAGAATTAATTTTATAATACTCTTTGTTATTAGTTGTATCTTTGTAATAGAAAGCATCTTTTCCATTAGCTAAAGTCATCATTTCAGCTGGTGCTGATTCTGAAGCTTCTAATAATCTTAAATTAGTTAATACTCCATTGATATACATAGGATGTACTACTGGAGCACTTAATTCCCAATAATATGAAGTATTACTATCTTCAGCAAATGAATAATCGTGTCCAGGAGTTTTGATATGTCCTGTTCCATCAGCATCGATAAGTAAGATACCTACTGAAATTGATATATCATTCGTAGCAATACCACTATTATTTGGTTCAAGAGTTACCTCATATTGCTTTTTACCATCTCTATTTATGTATAATTGTGCTTTAGCTGCAGAACGAGGATCACCTGGAATATTGTTAACCCATGATTTAGCTATAGCTAATTCTTTAATAGATAATGTAGGAACTCCATCGATAGCATTATATGGAAGTGTCTTTGTTTGTTCTTGTTCGCTACCTTCAATTCTTGTATCTTTAAATGTAATACTTGCATTAGTATTTGTTAATATCTCATAACTACTTGATAGATAAGGCTTTACATTATCAGGTACATTAGGAATGTCTGGATCCTCATCATTATATTCAACAATTCCATTTTCTAAATCAGCAATTAAATCTAATGTTGTTTGGCTAGGATAAACTTCAAACGTTACTGTATAAGTAACTTTATTTAATAATTTACCTAAACTAGATAAATCCCAATCAACTGCATAATCAGTATATGTTGCAGCTGGTGGCGTTACTTTATGTAATGGATTGTTTGCATCCTTCCACTCAAACTTAAAGATATTATTAGTTGTATCTAAAGTACCATTAACTTCATAAGTTGCATTAGCACTATCAGTCAATATATATTTTGTACCACTAACAGGTGTTACTTTTATAGATGTATCAGCAACACTTGTATATGTATTATCGCTATTCTTAGTTACTGGGAATGACAACCAATATTGATAAGAATCCTCATTAATATTGATTAATCCTTCTTCAATACCCCCAGATGTTACTTTAATTTCCTCTGTTGTACCATCACTAATACCAACATCTTGAATACCAACTGTCTCTGCGATAGCATTTGCAATTCTCTTAAATGCTTCATTAATTTGTGTTTGATTACTTACAGAGAAATATAATCCTTCACTTTCTACAGTATTAACCATACTAGTATTTCCAGCATTGCCATAACTAGTAAGTGTCTTCATATAGTCTGATCCATTACCAGTACCATAAGCAAAAATACCATATAATGAATATCCAGCACTATGAATTTGTTTTGCGTGATAGTATGCCGAATCTCTATCGTTAGCATCTGAACTACCACCACTTCCAGTATTGGTATTACCATGACTATGGTTATCTAAAACTGTACCAAAATTCGTATGGTCATTATTTACTGTAGGTGATCCATCTGAGAAGAAGATTACAAATGTATTATCAGAATTTTGTTCACTTGTATTCTTTCTATCGGCAATAGCCTTAGCATTATACAATGCATAATCCCAGTTTGTAGCACCTCCAGCATACATTCCATCAACGATAGTATTTAGGCTACTAGTATTACTACCTTTTACCCATGTACCGCTAACAGATGTTGGACTCTTATAAGTTGAATATGTAGAAAAAGTAACCAAAGAGATTTCTACCATATCATCAATATTGTAAGAATTGTTATTTTGTGCAAGTAAAGTAGAAATCAAGCTCTTAACTGCTACCTTTGTCTCATCCAATCTTGTACTATTATTTGTAAAGTTGTATCTAGTATTACCTGTAAATTGAGTCCAATTAACATTACCACTAGTATCAGCTCCACCTCCATAGTATACCGTACTATGTCTTGAAGTATCTGGTCCTTCGCCTTCAGGATAATAAACACCATCAGTGTGTTTATAATAAAGTCTGAAATAGTCACCGTCAGAATCTTTTCTATATCTTCCTAAAGTATTATAACCTACTTCTTGTACGCCTGCAGTACTTGCAGGGAAACTCATTGAACCAGATGTATCTAGTACAATTACGACATTTACCTTATCGGCATCAACGTCTAATTCAGTTTCACCAGTTACATCTAGTGACAATATATACGTACCATTATGGTTATCCGTATAAGCTTTATTGAATTGTGGACGACCAGTTGCAGCCTTAACGGTATTTAAGCTGTTTATTCCAACTGCTCCTCCTATTACCATAAACAATGAAAATATTGTCCATAGTATTTGCTTATTAAAATCTATAACTTTGAATTTTTGTTTATTCTTTATCTTTTTCATAATAACCTCCCTCAACTAACCTTTCTTCCTATTACTAGTAGATATTTTTTGTTATAGTTTTTATATTTGGAACTATTACTACACGTCTGCAGTAACAGTATCTCATCATTATCATGCACATCAACTCCCGTATCATAGAGTGACTTTTGCTTATACTTCTTTAAGTGACTATTGTATGTAGTTTCATCAATATTTAAATTTACATAACTAAAGTCACTAGTCTCTACATATACCGAAAACACTTGATATATATAGGTTTTATTCTCAGTAATCATCTTAATTGTTTTATGTTTCTCATAAAATGATTTACTATAATACTTCTCTAAATCATTAAATGGTATCTTATCATATATTGAACTATGACCATATACCAAAACTTTCTTATCAACTACGTTAGTTCGGTAATCTGCAAATATCGCACCATTAATCTCATATTTGTTATAAGCATTATGATGTAAGTAATAATCATTATCGGTATACTTAACAACCGGTTCTTTAATGCTTGTTCCTTCAATTATTAACTCTCCGACTATATTATCATTTGCATATTCCTCACGTAATTTCAAAATTCTATTTTCGGGTACAATAATATCTTCACTATTATCATTACCCGCTCTAGCAACATACACAACATCACTATTATTGTTAATCTTCGCGATATATGTGTATACACTAACAGACAAAGACAACACTAAAAACAATAAAATTAGTGCCCTTATTAACAAACCTTTTCTTTCCATAGTGCTCCCTCTTAAATTCGGCTTATTATTATAAATGCTAAATATTTTTTGTCAATACCTTTTTTATTTTTTTCTCATTAAAATTGTTTTTTTATCGAATTTATTGCACTATTATTATGTCTTTTAGTTTTAAATTTTATACTCCGTCTACTATAAGACGACATTGTTCGACACAAAAAAATCTACCAAAGATTTAATATTGGTAGATCTATAATATTATAATTACTTTACATTCAGTAATTATAAGCATTTTGTCAAACGTTTTTTTCTATTTGTCAAATTACATACTTAACATATTTGACAAATTAATTGACAATATCCCATAATTACTGCAAACTATTAATAAATTTAATAGCCTCCGTAGCTGCTACACAGCCATCAGCTGTAGCCGTTACTAATTGTCTTACTTCTTTTGTTCTATTATCGCCAGCTACATAGATACCTGCTATATTTGTATGACAATTTTCTGTAGCTTCAACATATCCACTTTTATCGGTATTAATTATTTCTTTAAATGATTGTACTTCTGGTATTCTTCCAATAGCAATAAACAATCCTGAAACTGAAATATCGCTAGTCTCATCATGATTATCTTTTATTCTTATACCATATAATTTATCATCTTTAAGTAATGAGATAATTTCACTATTATAGATTATCTCAACATTCTTCTTTTGTTTTAATTTCCTTATTGATATCTCTTCAGCATGTAATGCCTCACTGCGACAAATTAAATATACTTTTCTTGCAACATCAGCTAAGTATAGCGCATCTTCAGTAGCACTATTGCCACCACCACAAACAGCAACATCCTTATCCCTATAAAATGCTCCATCACAAGTAGCACAATATGAAATGCCTTTACCAATCAATTCTTCTTCATTTGGTAAACCTAAGTGCCTATTTGTTGCTCCAGTAGCTAAAATGATTATTTTAGCCTTATATTCATCCTTATCAGTTGTTACAGTCTTATATTCATTACAATCATTAATTTTAGTAACACGTTCAAAAACAAATTCAGTTCCCAATTCCTTTGCTTGATTATATAAATCATTAGCAAAATCAAAACCTGATATATGACTTCTAGTCGGATAATTCTGAATGTCTAAAGTATTTACTATCTGTCCTCCATAAGTATTAGCCTCAAATACTAATACCTTCTTGTTGGCACGTCTTGCATAAATTGCAGCCGTAAGTCCAGCTGGACCAGCTCCTACGATGATAATATCATACATAATATTACCTCCTCAAATAAAATAATGGCGTCCCCGATTGGAATCGAACCAACGACCTATCGCTTAGGAGGCGATCGCTCTATCCTACTGAGCTACGAGGACACTTCGATATAATTATACCATTATATACTAAAATAGAAAAGAAAAATCTTAAAACTAAGATTTTTCTATACAATACTATTTTTATCAAAGTATGTTCTTAATCTTGCCTTGACTTCATGCTGTCTTAATGGCAAAGTATCATCAATACGGCTGGAAGTTTCTCCTTCTTCACTACTATCTTGTTGCATTCTTTTTTCTTTATATAACCTATTTAGTAAATAAATAATGTTTCCTAGGACACTATCCGCCAATTCTGGATAAACAGTGATACCATCTAAACAAGGTAATCCATATCTACGATATTTCTCATTAGCTAAAATACCAGTTAAATATAATACTTTATATAATTCGACACTATATCCCATTAAAAAGTAGTAATTGATAATTTCATCACTTAAACTAACACATTCAAGTGGTTCTAAATCAAATCCATAAGTTGAACTAATTCCTGCATAATCACTAGGAACTAATCCCAAACTACCTTTAAATGCTCCATTTATCATACGTTCAAAAGCAATACCTTTTGAATTTTCTCGACTATTTCCAGTATCCACAATTATACAACCAAATCTATGTAAGATTCTATCGAAAACACGAAAATCTTCCATTCTACTTTTTACATTTTCACCATGTATTGGATAATCCTCGCCTTCTAGTCCTTCTTTAACAATATCTCTTGCTTTCGTTTGAGATAACTCAAATATACGTTCTTCAGCATATTCTTGAGCTAAAGTATCTTCTAATGCTTCCCAACCCAAATTAACCAAACCTTCAATTGCTTTTCTTTCTTTTGCATCAGAAATATAACTACTATATAATGTTGAAAAAGCCATTGTAGTTTCTGTTCTAAAATTAAACACACGCTTAGTTAATGCTTTAAATAAATATAATCTTCTTCTCTCTCTAGCAGACAACTTACGTGTATCACCTATTTCTCTATTTAAATAAATCTCATTACCTAAATTGACCACTGGTGACTTACCAGGAACACATTTATTATTATAAAATCCTATCTTACTTATACTTCCTAATTTTTCCATTATTTTATTAAAATCATATCTACTAGCTTTTAAATGCCATAAATATTCTTCAACATCACTAATAAATTCTCTAACATATTCAATTTCTGTATCTTGCTTTGAATTATTAAACAAATCTATTAAGAATTGTTCTACGTATGAATAACTACTCCAATTATATGTAAACACAATATCCCCTCCTATTTATCTAACATATTAAGTAAATTAATTTTAAATATATCTTTATCAGCATGTGATTTAGATACCATAACACCCTTATATGTAGTAAGTTCTTTTTGATGACCTTCTGTTAAAATGTCATCAGGTGTTGTAATATCATCTAACATAATAATTCTTTGCTTATGATATGCTGTATAATGTAATATAATATCTCCATGTACTTTATTAAACATAACATCTGTAGGTAATTTAAGTTCATAACTTGTTTTATTTTCTTTCTTATTGTTACTAGCAACAATACCTAAAAAATTACCTTCTCTTAAACTAGGATAAAATTCAAATAATAATTTCTTATATGCTAACATATTATACTTTTTAATTGATCTTTCTTTTTTTCTAAATTCATTTTCATTTAAATACTCAATCACATAATTATTATTCATATTATCCCCCCCATCTCTTTATTATTGTTTTATACGTTTTCTAGTTTTACCTTCATTTGTACTAAATTCTACATCATGCTTTAATCCACAATATATATCTAGTGCATCTAACATATGTCTTAAATCATTAGGAATAGCACGATCCATAAAAAATGTATTAAATACATTATCGACAAGACCTTTTTCTTGTAAAACTTTTTGTTCCTCTAATGCATCGGTTGTAACCTTACTTCTAACACTAGCTAATATATTATCATCTTCTTTAGAAGCTTCTTCAAGTTCTTTATTTCGTTGCATAAATTCTTGATATAAATCTAGGTCTTGCTTTTCAAAATATCTACTTAATTCATTAATTATTAAAAGTCCCGTCGCAGCTGTTGTTGAAACAAGTGCTGATAATTGTAAAATTTCAAATCCTAAAAAGCCAAATAATCCACTACCTAATCCTAAAGCCAATACAGTAATTAATAACGCTTTTCTAAGTTTATTAGCTTTTCTCTTCTTAGACTTTAAGAAAAATTGTTTATTATTAATAAGTTTCTTATATTGATTAGTAAGTCTACTATGGAAACGACTAACTCTTTTTCTATCTAACGGATATTCAAATTCCGTATTACCACTTTTTTTAGAAAAATTAGCTTTGATTTTATCATTTTTTGTATCGACACTACAACCTACAATGAATGATTCAGGATTTCTAAAAAACTGTGAATAATCTTTCATAAACATTCCCCTCTCTTAGCGAGTTAATATAATAACATACATTTATCTGTTTGTCAAGCAAAAATAGCCATAAAAACAAACCAATGTTTTATGATAATAATCCCCAAATTATCATATTTTTTTTATAAATTACTATCAATTTTTATTATCATATGATATAATAACTTATAGTAGAGGTGATATACATGGCTAAAGTTAATATTACAACTGGTATATTATTTGCTAATGATAACGAATACGCTATTTATGAAATGTATATTCCCGGAACAGATACCGAAGATAATAAATACTTTATCTGTGTACCAACAAAAGAATATCAAGAATATCAAATAATAGTAGATTTTGCTGAAGTAAATCTTTATAGTCTAACCAAAGAAGCTCGTCTTGAAGCGATAAAAAAAGCTGCTAATAGAGCATTTGCTAGTTTTAAGAACATTATCTACGTTATTCCTAATATCGATGTTGAAGAAAGACTAGATGCTCTTGATTATAATGATGATACGTTATTTACCAAATTTCACAATCGTGTAATGAAATATGTTACCAATGCCTATTGGGCAGTCAAAACAGCTAATCATAACGTTACCCTACCTGAAGTAGTTAATATTATCACCGATACTGATGCTGATAAAAAATATATTGATTGGTTACAATTACATAAAAGTAGTGATAACTTTATTATGATCACAATAAATTCTCCAGTAAATAATACTGAATTTCCTGGTGATGAAGGTGGTACTGCTCTAGCAGGCGGCCCTAGCGATCTTGAAAAAGAGAATACTAATACAAGAAAATTGATACCTCCTAAAAAAGGAAAACCATCTGGTGGCTTTAGCAATATTATCTATTTCACAATTATCCTTGGAGCCATTGCTATCGGCCTAGTTATAGGTTACCTAATTATGAAATAAAAAAAACATATAGAAATATATGTTTTTTTATATTATTTTTGAAATAACAGCTATTACAATTATCATTATGATAATTAAACTAACAAGAACTGTATTATATACTTTTTTATTATATTTAAACTTAGCACTATTATTTTCAATTACTTTTACTAAACATAATTCACCAAATATAAAACTTATTACAATAGCCATATCAGGAACGATAAATCTAAGTACCGAAGATATTATACCTAAAATAATACCATAAATAATTTGTCCTTCTTTAATTGTTGGACTAACCATATAATCACTAAGTGTATAAATAACTAAAAACAATAGATAACCTGATAATATCTGAAATAATCCAAACCAAATATTAAAATCTTTAATTATACCTATCAAAGCCATAATAATAAATATCGTCAATATATATGAAATTACTAAATTGTATTTGATAGATCTTTTATAAAATAAATATATAAATACAAATACTACTAATAACGGTGCTAAATTATTTATTCCTACCAAATAATTCTTAATTCCTCCACCAAGATTTAATAATTCACTACAACTAAGTAAATATTTAGCATTATGTAATTCCATTAATGGTGTATTTATATCATTAATAAAGTATCTACCTAATATAATAACCAATAATCCATATAATGTACATGATAAATTGATCTTTTTAAACAGATATTTAATTATTAAAGTTACTACTATTCCTAATAATAAAATATAAATATTTACATTTATTCCCAGTAACCCATATATTAAAGCAATAATATGAATATTATCTTCATTATATATCTTTAAGAAATCATTTTTCTTTAACAATAAATTTATAATATAAGCTAATATACTCATTACTATAAATACTATTCCAATTGATTTTATTAAAGATAAAACTAATTCTTTATTTCCAATAATTAAATTAATAATACTTATAATTAAAGCAAAACTAACTAGAGATATAAAATATCTATCATATATTTTTTTAGTACTATTACTAGACTTAATAAATGTTTTATTCTTAACTATATACTCCATTATTTATATCCCCCTTTAATTTCATTAATTATTTCTCTAACTTCTATCTTAGAAGGACATATATAAGAACATAATCCACAATTAATACATTTATCTATTTTTAAATCTTTAGCCTTGTTTTTATTTTCCATAATCAAAGAAGGAATAAGATTCATTGGACATACTTCACTACATTTACCACATTTAATACATGGATATACCTTTTCTTCAAAATCTTCCATAACTAATACATTATTAATATCAGCTGTTACTATCAAATTATCACTAGGTATAGCCTTACCCATCATTGCTCCTCCAGCAATTAGTATTGGCTTCTTAATATCTTTTAGAATATCAGTTTTTAAAAATACTTCATTGATATTTGTACCAATCTTTAACTTATAATTAGCTGGATTCTTAATACCTGGTCCAGTTATTGTAATTATTCTCTCAGTTAATGGCTTATGATATTTAATGGCCTCATATATTGCATATATAGTTGATACATTATTGACAATTACTCCTACCTCTAAAGGTATCTTGTTATAGTTTAGTTCTAATATTGTCGATACCAAATATCTTTCATATCCACTTGGATATATATCTTCAATAGGATATATCTTAATATTAGGATATGTATTAATATGCTTTAACAATTTGTCTATTACCATTGTATTATTTTCATTAATCGCTATATAAGTCTTATCGATATTCATAATATCCATAATTGCATCTATTCCCTCAAGTAATTCTTCAGCATTATGATATATCAAAGCACTATCAGCACTAATATATGGTTCACATTCAGCGGCATTGACAATTAAATAATTAACTTTATTATTCGTATCATACTTAATATATGTAGGAAATCCAGCCCCTCCCATACCTACAATACTACTATTCTTTAATATTTCAATAAACTCATTCTTACTATAATTATTTATATTGTTCTTCTTACCTACTTTATTTAAATATTTATCTTTAAAATCATTTTCAATAACCACACATTTAACTTTTTTACCATTACTTATATATTTATCTTCAAAACCAATAACTACCCCACTCACACTAGAAACTAAAGGACTATCGACAACATTACTCTTGCCAAGAGTACTCCCTATCATAACATAGTCTCCAGCTTTAATAACTGGCTTATATGTATAACCAAGTCTACTCTCTAACGGAATATATATTATCTGAATATCGATATCACTAATAATTTTTTTATTGGGATTTATCTTATAACCATATAATGTCACCATATTCTAGCCCTCCTTATGATAATTATACTATAAAATAATCAAAAAATGAAGAAGTATTATTTTACTTCCTCACTCTTATTACTAAAACTTATTTTTTTAACTTTAGATATATCTCTATCAAAAGAAACACTAATATCTAAAGACTTTCCACTTTCAAATTTAACATCATGTAATGCTAAAGATGAAAATGTCTCATCTTCCAACTCAAATATAATATACATATCATCTACATAAATTAATCCAATATCAGAATTATTACTAACTAATGCACTATAATTAGAAATACCATTTTGAGTAAATAACACTTGATTAGTAATTGATAAATCTCCATAAAAGGTATCCTTTAATATATCCTTATCATTAAGAACATCCATACCATTAATTTCTAATTCATTATTCTTATCATTTTTATCCCTTACTAAGAAATATATACTTAAAGATATAGATACTAAAATTACCAATGAAAGTAACCCAATTATAATCTTATTTTTCATATTACCTCCTAATCGGCATAATTATCAAAATAACCTTGAATAAATACTACTGGTGTTCCCTTATCTCCTGATCCACTAGTTAAATCACATAATGAACCAATCAAATCAGTAAGTCTTCTAGGAGTTGTACCTTGACTAGCCATTGAACCAGTTAAATTACTACTTTTAGCTCTAATCTCTTTCTTGATTGCTTCAGCTAACTCTTCTCCACGCAAATCATCATATACATTATCAGAAATATATTTTAATTTAATTTCATTTGGTGTTCCATTTAAGCCACTCGTATGAGCTGGTGAAACTACTGGATCAGCTAATTCCCAAATTCCTCCAACTGGATCCCTAAATGCTCCATCTCCATAAACCATAACTTCAATAGTCTTACCAGTTAATTCTTTCATCTTTGCTTGAATCGTTTCAACTAACTTTTGACCAGTCTTTGGAAACAATTTAAGTCTCTCTTCCGTAGATTTATTTGAACCAAGCAATCCATATTCTGGATTAAATCCAGATCCATCTACTGGTTTATTCATTATTTCATATAATCCATATACATTTGCTTTATTATCTTTTAACAATTTATTAGTCTCAAATCTCGTATGAATATCACAATTGATAACATTATTCGTATATTTTAATATATCTCTAGCATCATTTGAAAAAACAAATTCAACCTTACAATTTTCACTTTCAATTAATTCACGATAAAATGAAACCATATTAATTCCTGTAAATGGATGTACAAACTTAGAAAAGTATTTTTCATAATCTGCTTCACTTATTACATCACTAGTTTTAAATGGACTATTAATTAAATCTTCCTTATCCATAATACTGTTACCAACTTCATCTTTAGGAAAAGATAGTAACATTGTAATCTTATCCATTCCTCTAGCTATTCCTTTTAATATTAAAGAAAAACGATTTCTACTTAATATTGGAAATACTAAACCAACTTCCTTTTCAGGAAATAAATTAGTAACAAATGTTGCTATATTATCAACTGAAACATAATTTCCTTCTGATATTCCTACTACTGCTTCTGTTATTGCAATAATATCTCTATCATGAAATTCAAACCCTTCATTTTCTTTAGCTTTCATAACTGAATCAATAACAGTATTAACTAAATCGGTATCCTCTTTAATTATTGGGGTTCTTATTCCCCTGACAACAGTGCCTACACACCTCATAATTTTCCTCCCATCATACCCTTTAATTTTAGCATTTTATTAGAAAAAAAACAATATAATCAATTAATTTATTAAATATTTTAAATTTAATATATCAAATTTCCGTAAACTATATTGATTTATATATTTATGTCTATTATACTAAAATTACATAACATACAGGGGGAACAAAATATATGAAAAACACATTTTTGAACACTACAAAAAATAAAATTAGTGACACAACTCAAACCGAAGGAATTAAATTTCCTGATGATGTCTTTATCGGAACTGTCTTAACAAGTGGTTCTACCATGAAATACATTGAATTTGAAAACAAAAATATTTTTATTAATCAAGATCAAGCAGACAGTCTACTCTTAAACGATGTTGTCGTTTTTAGAATCAATGAAGATAAAGAAGCTGAAATTATCTCAATTTCTGAAAGACCACTTTCAAAAATGACATGCCGCGTAAAAGTTGAAAACGGCGTAAAAAAAATTATTCCGTTTAATCCTGGAATAAAACTAATCTTTCCTAAAGATTTTCCAAGCGATCTTTATGATGGCGATATCATCTTAATTGATACCGATAAACCTGTTGAAACTGATGAATATGTACATGCCAAATTTATCAAAAAAATTGGTAGAGCAGATGATCCTAACATTGAAGATGAAGAAATTGCTCGAAACTATGGCTTTGATAATGATTTTTCCGAAGAATATATGGCCGAATTAGCAACCTACCCTGAAGAATTCACTGAAGCTGACATGGTTGGCAGAGTCGATTATCGTAAACAACACTGTTTTACTATTGATGGCATATATACCAAAGATATGGATGATGGCGTATATGCTGAAAAATTAAATAATGATGTAACTCGTGTCTATGTTCACTTAAATGCCATAAACGAAATTATTAAACCAGATGGTCCTGTATATATGCGTGCACTTGCAAAAACAGTTAGCTGCTACATTCAAAATTCCGTTTTTGCATTATTTCATTCGAAAATATCTAATGGTATTGGTTCACTAAACGAAGGAAAAGATCGACTAACTAAAACCATAATTATGGATGTCGATAAACAAGGTAATATTATCGATTTTGATATTGTCAAATCAGTAATCAATTCCAAAAAGAAAATGGCCTATGATGCCGTTGATCAAATATTACTTGGTAAAGGCATACCTGAAGGATATGAAGAATATGTCGATGAAATTAAGTTACTATATGACGTTGCTATGAAACTAAAAAAACGTTATATTATGAATGGTCGTTTAGAATTTGCTAACTTAGAGGCTAAAGAAACCTTTAATGAAGATGGAACTATAAGTACACTAGAAAATCCTTCATATAGTCCTGGCGGTAAACTAATCGAATTTTTGATGACCGCCGCCGGTGAAACTATTGGTAACTGGGCCCTATATATGGGGATTCCAATGATTTTCCGTGTTCTAGAGCCACCACCATTAAAAAAGGTGAATAAAGCTATTGATAAAATAAACAAATTAGGTTTTAAATTTCCACATATTACAAACGGCGGAGATTTAACAATAATCAGAAAAATCATCAATGAAACTAAAGATAATCCTTTATTTCCAATAATTAGCGATATCTTAATTAAAGGTATGCACAAAGCAAGATACAGTGTCAAAAACCTTGGTCACTTTGCGCAAAGTTTAATAGCCTATATGCAAATTACATCACTAGTAAGAAGATTTCCTGATTACCGAAATCATATGATTATCGATAAAATCCTTGATGGTTCAATATATGAATGTGATATAGACCAATTAACCGCAGAACTAACAAACATAGCCCACCATTCATCAATTATGGAAAGAAATGCTAAAGCGGCTGAAGAAGATGGAAAAAGAAGAGGTCGAATAAGATTCTTTGAAGACCGTATTGGTCAAAATTATGAAGCTATGGTTTGTGAAATGAATAATACTATTAGAGTTCTCATATATGATATAGATACTATGATTAATTATGATGATGTCGATGAAAATTTCATCTTTGATAATAAGAAAAAACGTCTATACGATACCCAAACTGGTGAATATCTATATCCTGGAACAAAAGTTATCGTTGAAATTACTGAAGCCGATCATGGCACCGGAACATTAAAAGTAAAAATTAAAAGTATTGTTTTACCACCACCTGAAAATAAGCCAAAGAAAAAGCAACTAAAATAGTTGCTTTTTATATACCACTATAGAATAGGTGTTCTAATTTTGTAAGTGATTACTAGAAACGATATTCTATAGATGATACCACTAAATATTTTGAAGTTTTTCCTTGATAATGGCATTAACTTTAGCCATATCTGCTCTACCCTTTAATTTTGGTGATACTTCACGCATAATTAATCCCATATCCTTAGCAGATGTTGGATTAACGGTAGCAAAAGCTTCATCAATTATTGCATTAACTTCATCTTCAGATAATTGTTCAGGCATATATCTTTTTAGTATTTCAATTTCTTGTTGATATTGATCTACTAAATCAGTACGATTAGCTTTACTAAATTCAGCAATTGAATCATTACGCATCTTAATTTGTTTAGCAAGTACTGAAACAACTTCTTCATCATTTAAATCTCTTTTTAGATTAATTTTTTCTAACTGAATAGCACCTTTAACCATTCTGATAACTCCTAAAGAAAAAGTATCCTTGTTCTTCATAAAATTAATCATATCATTATTTATTCTCTCTGATAAATTCATACTCTTCACTCCTAGTATCTATTCTTATTATTCTTTCTTGAATTAATCGTATTAATTTTCTTTTCTTCTCTATGACGAACTCCAGGTTTTTTATAACCATCTGCTCTTTCTCTAGCTTTAGAAAGGGTCCCACTTCTAGCTGTTTCTGTTTTGAATCTTCTCAAAGCAAATTCCAAATTATTATTCTTAACAATTGTAGACATTTCTATCCCTCCCTTCGCTTGACAACTAGATTATAACAGATTTTTTTTGATTATTCAATAGAAAAAGCGCTAAAATCCGACATTTTTATTGTTCTAATCGACATTTTATGTTATAGTCAAAATGGAGGAACGTATATGATATGTATTGCTCATAAATTATATAACAGCTTAGAATATCAAGGTATTATTTATAGTGATGGAACAAAGATAGGTTGTAGCCTTAATGAAAGCTTTTTAGTTGGCTTAAAAACAATCATTGTTACCCCAACTTATAATGGATACTGCGAAGGAATACCAATTCCTAGAAGTAATCATGAAAAAAGCTTTCTAAAAGAATATGATTTAACAAGATTACCAACTGAATCTGACAGAATACATTTATGTCAAAATTGTATTCTTCACAAATATCACAATGATGATTGTCAAAAATCAGAAACTACTTCTCCGCTACCATTAGATAATGCAACCCTAGGTATTGTTATGATAGAAAGCATCGAAGATATCATAGCCATATATGGTATTGAAGCCGTATTTGAAATGATTGATATTAGTAATCAAAGATTAAAGGCTTTACCAGTAACCGAAAGATATTTACCTATTAGTAAAAATAATTACCAAGAACAATTAAATAAAGTAAAATCAAGAACTAAAATTTTTCTACCAAAAAAATAAAGGTTATCCTTTATTTTTTATTTATACTTATTTTCTCTTGCCATTTCTCTTTCAATATCTTTTTCTTTCAATGACTCTTTTTTATCATAAGTATGTTTACCTTTACATAAACCTAATTCTACTTTAGCTAAGCCATCTTTAAAATATATCTTAAGTGGAATTAAAGTATATCCTTCAAGTGTTATCTTATCATTTAATTTAAGTATTTCCTTTTTATGTAATAATAGTTTTCTCGTTCTTGTCTCATCATGATTAAATATATTACCCTCTTTATATATACCAATATGAGTATTTAATAGAAATACCTCATTTTTCTTGATAACCGCATAACTATCTTTAATATTGCACTTTCCTTGTCTTATTGCTTTAATTTCAGTTCCAGTAAGTACTATACCAGCTTCATATGTATCGAGAATAAAATAGTTATGACTAGCTTGTCTATTTACAATTTCCATAATATCTCCCTTCTAAGATGCTAAAGGTACGGTGTTAATCCTTTCATCATCTGATGCCATTATCTTTGCATAAGTATTATATACATTCGTATATCCTGGTAAATAATTTTTAATATCAGGATTACTAAATGGAATAACCTTAAATCTACTCCAACTAGTATAGTATGTATATATTAAATTATTATTAACTTCATCAATCTTAATAGTTACTTCCTTATTGTATTCAATTTTTGTTATCTTAATTGAAGTCATCAAACCTACCATACATTTATAATTATAACAAGTACCTTGATTCTGATACTGTGCAGATATAAAATTACCAAGTGAATAAATAACTAAAGTATTACCAATATATTCAACTGGTTGAATAACATGAGGATGAGTACCAATAATTAAATCTACTCCATGATCAGCTAAAAATTTAGCCATATCTTTTTCATAAGCTGTAGGTGTATGAGTATATTCAACACCCCAATGCATTGCAACCATAAGTACATCTACTTTATCTCTAATCGCTGCAATATCCTTAGCTACTGTATCCTTATAAGCTTGATATTTGCTATCATTAGCTGGATTATTAATATTATCCGTATCAGTTGGCCATACATTTACCAAATAAGAATTAGCTACCGGCATACCATTAGTTCCATAAGTATAATTTAACATTGCATACTTAATTCCATTTCTCTCCAACACTTCAGTTTCTAAAGCTTTCTTTTCCTCGTCAGAACTATAACTACCCATAGCTTGAACTGCTTCTTGTTTATTCCAATATTCTCTCGAATTTAAAACAGCTTGTTTTCCCCTATCAACGGTATGATTAGTAGCTAAACTAACTAAATTAAATCCGGCATCGATCATCGCATCTCCTACTTCTTGAGGCGAATTAAATGTTGGATAATCAGATAAACCAAGACTTGTACCACCTAATATCGTTTCTTGATTATAGTAGGCTATATCATAATCCTTAGTAATCTCCTTAATATATGATATTTGTGGTTTAAAATCATAACCATTCCAATTAGCTAAACGATTAGCATCTCTATAGACACTACTATGAATTAAAGCATCGCCAACCATAATCATATTAACAGTAGATACTACTGGTTCAGGAATAGGTGTTGGTGTTGGACTAACTTTACTATTGTTGCTTCCACCCTTAAAATAAGTCTTTCCAACATATACCATTCCAAATATCATACCCGCTAATATAATAATAGCTATTATAACTGGAACTATTTTAATTCTCTTTTTTCTTTTTCTTCTACTACTCATACTTCTATTCCTTTCTTAATTTGCTAAAGCTACAGTTGTAATTTGCTTATCATCTGTAGCAATTATTTTAGCATACCTATTATACACTTCTTCATAATTATTTAAATGATTCTTTATTTCACTATTAGAAAAAGGAATAACTAAATAATCATGATAATTATTATGATATGTATATATCAAATTATTTTTTATATTATCTATCTTAATATCTTCATTGCCATCTTTAATTGTCTTAGTAATTTCTAATGAACTAAGTAATCCGATACTACATTTATAATCTACACATGAAGAACTAGTCTGTGACGATATAAAATTACCTAAAGAATAAAATACTAATGTATCATCAATAAAAGTTACCGGTTCAATTACATGTGGATGAGTACCAATAATAATATCTACTCCATTTTCCGCTAAGAATTTAGCTGTTTTTTCTTGTATATCAGTCTCTTTATGAGTATATTCAATTCCCCAATGCATAGCTACCATCAAGATATCTACTTTATCTCTAAGAGTTTTAATATCACTAATAACCTTCTCTTTATATTTTTCATAATTACTACCAGTATCCCATACATTAACTAAATATTCTTCTCCATTAGGTACAGGTATCCCATTTGTTCCATATGTATAATTTAGTATAGCATATTTTATCTTATTTTTGGAAAAAATCTTACTTTCTATTTCCTTTTTTTCTTCGTTAGAACTATAACTTCCAATTGCATATACATTATCGTGTTTATTCCAGTATTCTCTCGAATTTAATACTGCTTGTTTTCCTCTATCTAATGTATGATTAGTAGCTAAACTAACAATGTTAAAACCCGTATCAATCATTGCATCACCTATAGTCTCTGGTGAATTAAAAGCTGGATAACTAGATAACCCTATTCCAACTCCCCCAATGATTGTTTCTTGATTATAATAAGCTAAATCATAATTTGAAATTTCTTCCTTAATTAAACGTAAATATGGATGAAAATCATACCCCTTATAATTAGCTACTCTATTAGCGTCTTCATACAGATAATCATTAATTAACGCATCTCCAGCCATTACTAAACTTAACTTATATACTTCTTCATGAGGAATATCTATTTCTTCTACTAAATCTACTTTTTTCTTCTTATTATTTAAACATAAATATATTATCAGTATTATTAATAATATACTAACAATTAGTATACTAATCCTTTTTAGGTTTAGTTTTCTTCTCTTTCTCACTATTATCACTACTAACCAATCTAAAATCAACTTGTGATGTTTCTCTACTTGCAGCAATAACTTCTACGGTTACTTTATCTCCATACATATAAGTTTTCTTAGAATTTTTTCCAAGTATAGCATTCAATTCCTTATTGTATGCATAATAATCCCCACCAAGTGAATCTAATCTAACAAGTCCTTCAACAGTATTTGGTAATTCTACAAAGAATCCAAAATCAGTTACTCCACTAATAATTCCTGTAAATACTTCTCCAATATGTCCTTCCATATAATGAGCTAACTTCATCTTATCAACATCGCGTTCACAATCGATAGCATCTTGTTCTTTCTTAGATGAATGTGTCGCAATATCAAATAAATGACTAGACCAATAAGATACCACATTAGGATCTTTACTCTTCGTATATTCCTTTACTAATCTATGTAATGTTAAATCTGGATATCTTCTAATAGGTGAAGTAA
>CAMZBG010000027.1 GCA_947304495.1 uncultured Clostridia bacterium
TTATTTATTCTATATATGGGTATTTTCTTTATATTAATTATTTTATCTTTTTTATTCCATTCATAAAAGTCGTAATATTTATCTCTAAAATTCAATACTATATCATAGACATATTCCATATTTATTATCTCCTTTTACGTAGATAGATAGATTCATAATTATAAAGCCTAATACTGTTAGATAACATTCAAATCTTCTGATTATAAGGTTAACATAATAACTAAAATTATACCCTAAAGATAATACATTTAAATATAATATTGTATAAATAAAACCTATAGTCATAATTCCAAAGCCAAATAGAAAGAAAAAAATACGAATCATGAATATCACCTACAATAGTGTATTCAATAATTCATATTTTATTATTCTAATTCATTTTTATCTAATTTAACATCACTTATTGAAGCAAATTTTTTAGTTATTTTATCTGATGTTATATTTAAGTTTTCGACATCTTTATTTACTGTTTCAATACTTCTAGATAGTTTATCCCATCTTTCTTTATATCTAGAGAATTCAACTCCTAATTTTGTTAATTCATCATGAACTACTTTAGCATATTTATCTCTTTCCATATTCTTAAGTAATACTTGAATAGTTGTTAGGGATGATATTAGTGTAGTTGGAGATGTTAGCCATACATTTCTTTTGTAAGCATATTCTACTAAATCATTATGATAGGCATTTATTTCTGCAAATATGGCTTCGGCTGGTAAAAACATAATTGCTTGATTAGATGTTACTCCAGGTATTATATATTTGCTACTTATAGCATCTATATGTTTTTTAACATCTATTTTAAATTGTTTTTCATATGATGCTCTTTCTGTAGATGTTTTAGTTTTATCTACCATTAAACGATAGTTTTCTAGTGGAAATTTAGAATCTATAGCTACTTTCCCTAATGGTTCTGGAGTAAAGATAATGGCATCTACGATTGTTGTGTTAGGAAGTGTATATTGTAATTTATATATTTTATCATTCTTTTCTCCAAAGACACTTGCTAATATGTGTTTTAAGTTTACTTCACCAAATATTCCCCTAGTCTTTTTATCTGTTAGTATTCCTTGAAGAGATATAATGTCACTTGATAAGTTATCTATTTTCTTTTGTGCTTCATCTATTTTTG
The DNA here is from genome assembly GCA_947304495.1 of uncultured Clostridia bacterium. Next base: position 1,133 of record CAMZBG010000027.1, read on the forward strand.
ATAATCTTTCTAAGACATTAGTAAATGTTTTATTTGTTTTATTAAAGTTCTCATCTAATCTTTCATTTACTTTATCATTGATATAAATTAGTCTTTTTTCTACTTTATCTTCTAATTTATCAAAGTCTTCAGACATACTTTTAGATAAATCTGTTCTAAAATTTGATAATTCTTTGACAGTGTTTGTTTCAAAATTACCAATTTTTTCAATTAGATTACTATTACCTCTAATTAATAAGATTATAATTAAGATTATAATAATGACTAGTAGTCCAATAATTATATATTCTAACATATTATCACCTAAGTATATTATAACTTATTTATAATTATTTTTAAAGTATAAATAGCCTTCTTTTATATAATATGTATCATAGCCAAAGGAATTAAGTCTATTACTTATTTGCATACTTTGATATCCATAATTACAGTATAGATAATATTTTTCATTTTTACTTAGATAAAGACTATAATTGGATAATAAGCTATAGTATGGAATATTTCTAGCATTTAGAATATGTCCTTCGTTATAACTATAATTATCTCTTACATCAATAACATTGGGATTAGATAATTTTAATAGTTCATTTATACTTATTTCATTCATATGATCACCTATATTAATATATTCATAATTAGATATTGTAATAAGTGATATAAACTATTATATAAAAATATCAGAAAGTATTCTGATATTATTTTTTTAATTTAACAATGGTACATCCAGAATTAAAGTTATCGGTTTTATAATCTAAGACATGTTTGTTGATACTTAAGGCTTCATGAACTGCTTTTTTGACGATACCAGTACCTATTCCGTGAATAATTATAATTGTGTCATTACCTAAGGCAATGTTTTCTTCAACAAAATCATTAGTTATCATTCTGGCACTATCTCTATCATAGCCGTGTAAATCTATTTGGGGATATCTTGCTAAAAAGATATCATATACTTTATTATCCATATTACTCCATTCTATAAAGGTAAGGTTATTGTGCATTTAGTTCCTTTATTACTTTCATAATTCATTTTACCATTATGCGCTATAATTATTTCATTTGATAATGATACTCCTAAACCAGTACCATTCTTTTTAGTGGTATAGAACATTTCTTTTAGATGTGATAATTCTTCTTTATTCATACCACAACCATTATCTTCAATTATTATTATGACATTTTGATTATTTAATTTCACTTCAATATTAATTATACCATCAATAGCTATCGATTCAATACTATTTTTAATGACATTGATAAATACTTGTTTTAGTCTTTCATAATCGCCAATTAAATATATTTCTTCATATTCATTATGGTAATTTAGTTTAATATTTTTATCTTTTATTAAGAGATTAAATGATTCATATATATCATCTAGAAGCATTACAATATCTAATTCTTCTTTGTTGATTTTAATTTTACTATATTCCATAAAATCTGATATAACATTTAGACTACGATCTATTTCTGATTTGATAATACTTAAATATCTTTTACTTTTATTTAAATCTTCTAGATTTAACATATCTAGATATCCTTTACAAACAGCAATAGGATTTTTAATTTCATGAGTTAATTTAAATAAGGAATTCTTTAATTTATTTTCTTCTTTTATTTTGTTAATTTCTTGATATAGATTAGTGATATTGTCTGCTATTTTAAATAAATATAAAGAAAAGAAAGTTAAAATATAAATAATAGCAATATATAACATTAATGTTATTATTTTATCTATTCCTTTAGAAGAATTAATAAAATATTCAAAGGATAAGAAAAATCCTTGAATGATACTGATGATTTTAAGAAATAGATAGTTAAATTCTTTTTTCTTATAGAGTATAATATAAGTAATAAAATAGCTTAGATGTTTTATTATTTCAATATAAATATTTATATTATAAATGATAGAACTATATATGATTATAATTATCGATAAACAGATACCTAGTAATCCTTCTTTTTTAAAGTAACAGATAAGGAGAGGAATATTAGAAAATATTAAGAGATTTATATCTTTTAAGCTATATTCTAAACCTAAATATAGGGATGTCATAATAGTTATGATAAAGACTACTCTAGCTACTTTTTTATTATTAAGGGAACTATAACAAGTAAAAACTAGATACATTAAGATAGGAAAAATAATTAGTATTAAGTTTAAAAATATTATATTCATTAAAACCACCATGTAAATTATATAATGGTGGTTATGTCGATATTTGTCGAATTATGTAAAATAAGATTATTTTTTGTCAAAAAAACTTATAGTTAGCTATAAGTTTATTTTAATTCTCTAATATACTTTTTTAATTGTTTAGCATCTTGGCCGAAGATTATTTTTAATTGATCATCTATTTCGACTACGCCTTGAGCGCCCAATTTAATAATTCCCTCTTTATTGGCTTTGGAGATATCTTTTAAGGTGACTTTAAATCTAGACATTTCTAATTCTGTTTCGATGATGTTATCTTTTCCACCTAGAAGTTCTACCAACTTGTTAAATTCTAAAGCTAAATCTTTTCTATTACTTTTAACAATTGCGAAAGCAATTATAAGAAATACAGTAATTATTATTGCATATTGATACCATTGCATCTTACACACCTCTAGTAAATTATACTATAAAAATAAAAATATAACAATAATATTGTCTAAAATTATCAAATTTGATATAATTGAAAAAGTAAAGGTGGTAGAAATGAAGAAGTTAAGTTTTCAGAAAATATTTTGTTTTTTAAGCTTTCTATTTATTCTATCTTGTTGTGTATTTTATGGAACAAGATTTATTAAACTATTTATAGAAAATAAGAAAGTTGAGATTAATGAAAAGAATTCTTTAGTTAAGGTATTAAAGGAGAATAATAGTAATAATGAAGATTTTAAATCAGTAAATGGAGTTAATTATTTTACTAATAAAGCTGATAAGAATTATTTATGGTATTCAAATATTTTATGGCGTATTATTAAAGTTAACGACGATAATTCACTTACCGTAATTAGTGATAATTCACTTACTTCACTAGCATATGGTAAAGAATTAGCATTTGATGAATCATATGTATTTAATTGGTTAAATAAAACAGAAAAAGAATACTCTGGTATTTTAGAGAAAGTACTTAATGAACCAAGTACTTATTTGCAAAAAACAGTATCATGTACTGATAAATTGGATGAATTAACTAATAATCCATGTAAAGATACTAATGAGGATACATATATTACACTATTACCAGTAATTGATTATTTGAATATTGGTTCTAAGGATAGTTATTTAGCTAATGATGAATACTTCTATTTAAGTAATACTGATAGTAATGGAAAGATATGGTATGTAACTGATGAAGGAAATGCAACATTAGGAACAGGAAATGATATTTTAGGTATAAGACCAGTTATTACAATTAAAACTAATGTCGATTATGTCGATGGTGATGGTACTATTGATAATCCATATAAAATAGAAAAAGAAAATGGATTATTTGGCAGCTATGTAAAAATAGGTAGTAGTTTATTTAGGATATATCAAGTTAATGATAGTGAAGTTAGAATTATGTTAGATGATTATTTAAAAGTTAATGGTAATAATTTAACTTATAGATATTCAAATATTAGTTCATATCATGATGATTATAAGGTTGGTTCTATTGCCTACTACTTAAATCATGATTATCTAAATACACTTAGTTGTAAAGATAAAATCAAAGAAGTAGCTTGGACTAATGGTTATTATAATAGTAGTACTAATTACGATTATACTAATGCATTAAAGGATACGATCAATAGTAAAGTGGCACTTATGAGTATTGGAGATATCTTCTTAAATCCAAAACTAACTAATTACTTTACAATGACTGGTTCAGCTACTAAAGGTAGTATGGTCTATACAATACAAAGTAGTAAGAAGTTATATGCTAAGCAGATTGGTTCACAAATTAATGTTGTACCAGTTATAAGTATTGAAAAAACATTGCTAACTAAGGGAAATGGAACTAAAGATAGTCCATATGAAGTGGAGTAAATTATGAAGAAATATAGTAAAAAGAAAAAAAATAGAAAATGGGTAATTATTTGGATTGTTTTAGATCTTTTAGCAATTGGCGGTTTTGTAATGATGTATGGTCCTTGGGATGGAGTTAGAAATCTATATGTAACTACTGCAATGAAGACTAAAGATCATAAGTATTTTGCTAAAATATTCTATAGTGATAAAACGATAGAAAAAATTGTAAATAGTAATTATTTTATTGAGATAAAAGAAGAAGTAGTATTAGATGATATCGTTATCGATACTTCACCTAAAAAGAGTTATGATAATGAATATGATGAAGAAATATTGACACGTTCGCCAGGAAATAACGATTATAAGATTATCAATTTAAAGGTTGGAATTTCAAAAGGATATTTGATTGCCATATATGATCCAACTAAGGTTACTTTAATTAGAGCTAAAAACTTTAATATTGGTAGATATGGTGAACAAGTTACAGCTATGTGTAATCGTTATAATGCGTCAGTATGTATCAATGGTGGTGGCTTTGCAGATCCAACAGGAACTGGATCAGATATTCCACTAGGGTATGTTATCGAAAATAGTAAAATTGTATGGCCAGCTAGTGGTTGGGATACAAAGACTGGTAATTTAATTGGTTTTAATGAAGAAGGAAAACTATTATTATTATCTGACTCTACTGGTAATGCAGCGCTTGATGCAGGTATGGTTAATGGTTTAGAGTTTGGTCCATTCTTAATTGTCAATGGTAAACCAATAGAAATTGTGGGAGATCCTTGGGGAAAATCTCCTCGTGTAGCAATTGGTCAAAGAAAAGATGGTGTTGTTCTATTCTTAGTAATTGATGGAGAAAACTATATTGATGGAGCATCACTTCAAGATGTTGTCGATGTATTTATGAAGTATGGTGCCTATAATGCTGCTAATTTGGATGGTGGCCATTCATCTTCTTTATCAATAAACGGTACACTATATAACAATCCACCAGCTATTGCCAAAAGACAAGGTGGAAGATATGTTGTAACCGGATTTGGTCTATTAAAATAAAAAAGATTCAGTTTATTCTGAATCTTTTTTTGTTTTCTTATCCTTGCTAATACCATAGTGTTCTCTAACTAGAGCTTCTATTTCATCTCTTAAATCTTGATTGCTTTTAAATAATAATTTGGCGTTTTCCCTACCCTGTGCTAACTTTTCACCTTTGTATGAGTACCAAGCACCACTTTTTTCAATGATATTGGCATCAGCTGCTAAATCAACTAATTCTCCACATTGTGATACACCTTCACCATACATAATATCAACAGCAGCACTCTTAAATGGTGGGGCTACTTTATTTTTAACTACCTTTATAACTGTTCTGTTACCGATTACATCAGTACCATTTTTAATCTGTTCCCCTCTTCTGATATCTAATCTAACGGATGAATAGTACTTTAAAGCTTTTCCGCCAGGTGTCGTTTCTGGATTGCCAAACATAACGCCTACTTTTTCTCTCAATTGATTGATAAAGATAACAATCGTATTAGTCTTATTGATGGAACCAGATAATTTTCTTAGTGCTTGTGACATAAGTCTAGCTTGCAAACCAACATGACTATCACCCATTTCACCATCTATTTCAGCTTGTGGTACTAGGGCAGCAACTGAATCAATAACGATGATACTTACTGCTTCACTTTTAACTAGAGCATCACATATTTCTAAAGCTTGTTCTCCAGTGTCTGGTTGGCTAAGTAATAATTCGTCGATATTGACACCCAAATTAGATGCATATACCGGATCTAATGAATGTTCGGCATCGATAAAAGCTGCTCTACCACCTGTTTTTTGAACTTCGGCGATGGCATGAAGGGCAAAAGTTGTTTTACCAGATGATTCTGGACCATATATTTCAATTATTCTGCCTTTTGGATATCCACCAACACCTAAAGCTATATCCAATGAAATGGAACCGCTTGGTACCACATCGATCTCAATATTTTTTTGTTCCCCCAATTTCATAATAGCACCTTTACCAAATTGCTTTTCAATATCAGCTAAAACTTGTTCTAAGGCCTTGTCTTTTTCTAATGTCTTACTCATTGTTTCCTCCTCTATATAAGTATAAATCAATTATATAATGTTTTTTTTCATTTGTCAATACTTTTTACAAACAATTGTTTGCAAAAACTGTAAAGTGATAATTACAGGATTTAAATATCTGAAAAAAGGGATAAACATTTTGTTTTTCCCTTTTATTCTTCTAATTTATCCATCAAATCATATACGATAATATTATTCGATATTTCAATCAGATTATCGGCATGTTTGCTTTTACTTTGTAAATAAGCATCAGATATAACTTGATTAGATAAAGTATATACTTCACTATTCTTAGCAGCATAATATACTTTATCTGTTATATAAGATCCATCTTTAAAGACAACGATACCATCTGCTTTTTTTATACCCATGACATCTTGTCCTAAGGCATATCTGTTGCTGATATTTAACATATTACCTAAAGTAGGCATAACATCAATCATACCCATTGGAGTATCTACTACTTTGTGATTATCCATATCTTTAGTCCAGATAATCAAAGGCACTTTTCTACTAAGTTCATAGTCATATTCATTGAATTCAACATATTTAGGATCATTTTTATCTCTAATGCCACCAGTAGCTGGATTATAATTATATAGATAATCAAATTGTTTTTTACCTAATTTGGCATCATGATCTCCATAGATGACAATAACGGTATTTTCTAACAATCCTTCTTTATCCATGGCATCAATAAATTCACCGATAGCCTTATCCATATAGTTAACGGATTTGATGTATTTACCCATAAGTACGTTCTCCAAATATGGAACTGTCTTAGTTTCTCCGTTTACTGTTGTGGTCATACTGGTATCGTAGTTAGCATATTTATCAGTATCACCCCATGGAGTATGATTGGTTAAGGTAATAAGCGTACCATAATATGGAGTATCAGTTGTTTTATCTATTTCTTTTATCATAGGAACAGCTTGTCTAAAGAAAGATTCATCTGATAAACCTAAACCATATTCTTCATCAATAACAAACGAGCTTTTAGAATAGAATTTATCATATCCCATATTTAAGTGCATGCTTTCTCGATTCCAAAAATCACCGACATTACCATGCATACTAAAGACATAATAGCCTTTATTTTTTAGTAAGTTTTGAATAGTAATAAATTTATTATTATAGTAATTGACAAATACTGTACCATTATTAGATGGTAATAAGCTAGTAGCATATGTAAATTCTGAATCACTACTAGTACCAACTCCTACTTGCGCATAGAAATTATTAAAGTACAATCCTTCACTTGCTAATTTACGAAGATTAGGAGTTACTGGTTTACCATTAAAGCTGCTTTCCATAGCAAATGTTTGTAAGCTTTCAGCATGGATAGCAATAACATTCTTTCCTTCAAAAATACCGGTATAGTCATTTTTTTTAATATTATTTTTTCTGTTTTTATAATAATCTCTAGTTTCTTTTAAGGCATTATCATAACCAAAGATATTATTGAATCTTGGTTTTAAGCTTTGAACAAAGTCATCGATTTGATAAATATATGGTCCCCAAGTATCGACAACAGATATTCTATTCCATAATTTAAATAATCGACCATATGAAGTATATGGTGGTAATGAACAACCAATAGCTATACATACTAACGAAACAGCAAAGAGATTTTTAAAATAATTCTTGCTATTATTTATTTCTTCTTTATGTTTTCGATACATAATATATAGGCCAATAAATACCCAGAAATATATAATATCACTTGCTCTTACAACAACCTCTAGGACAGCGTCAGCTACTTCACTTACAAAAACAGAAGCTGCTAGCATAGAGATTGAGGCAAAAGAATCATAATAGTTATAGTATAAGGAATTAGCAAAGCAGACACCTACCATAAAGAAAGTTGTCAAAATATAATACAACATCTTTCTTTTACTTTTAATAAGGAATGATAAAGCAGCTAAGGTTACAACAAAAGCAAAATCAAAGAATAATGCTCTAAAGCCAAAATGGCCGGTTGTAAACAATCTTAAAACTATACTATTGATAAAATTAGCAATTATATAGAATATAAGTACTGGATAATTTTTCCAAAATTTAATTAATTCTTTTTTTACCTTTAAATTCGTCATAATATACACCTTTAACTACACTTAATTATATCACAATTTTATAAAATAAACTATTACTTTATTTACTCTTATGATATTTAATGTTATAATATTAACATAATATTGAAGTGGTGATGTTAATGAAATTATTTAAAATTAACAAAGATCAAACTATTAAATATATAAAAAAGACATATGAAATAATTAGGGATTTCATAATTAAATATAAGTATGTTTTTTTATTGGCTTTACCTTTCATACTTATGGATATTATTACGAGATTATTTGGTAGTAATATTAACTTTTATAAGATATATAGATTAGCTCCAAATATGTTTTCTTTATCATGGATAACACTATTTGTGGGATTAACTTTAGGTTTTAAGAAAAAGATTGGTAAAAGATTATATATAATTTTTAGTGTTATCTTTTTAATGATATTTTTAACTAATAATGTCTATTATTCAATGACAAAGACTTTCTTTGATTTTAATTTAATTGAGTCTGCTTCTGAAGGAGCACCATATATAATAGATACACTTAAAAATAGTAATCCATTAGTGTATGTGGCGTTTATATTGATAATTATAACTATAATATTTGCTTATAAACGTATTCCTTATAAGACTAAGAATAATCAAAATCTACTTTTAGTGTGTTTAGGTGTATTTTTGTTCTTACATACATTGACACCATATACACTAGGAAAAGCTAATAGTAGTCTTACTTGGTCTTCTTGGAAGAATCCACGAAATATATATAACTCATTTAATGATAATAATAAGAGTTTAAAGATAAGTGGATTATTTGAATATAGTGTTAGAAACTTTTATATAACATTTTTAAAGACTGATGAAGAAGAAAGTATTGAGGATATTGAATTTTTAAATTTAGCATTTCAGGATAGTGAAACTAAAAAGAATAAGTATACTGGTATATTTAAGGGTAAAAATGTTATCTTTGTACAATTTGAAGGATTAGATAATTGGTTAGTAACCAAAGAAGATACTCCAACTATTTATAGTATGTTAGAACATGCATATAATTTTAATAATCATTTTTCATATTATAATGGTGGAGGATCAACATTTAATTCTGAATTTGCGGTTAATACTGGATTTATTACTCCCCTATCTTATACTCAGAATGCATATACATTTAATAAGAATAATTTTCCATATTCAATGGCTAATCTACTTAAAAAAGAAGGATATACAATCAATGCATTTCATATGAATACTGGAGAATATTATTCTAGGACTACTAATTATAAAAATTGGGGATATGATAATTATTATGGTCTTATAGATATGTTTGAGTATACCGATAAGACTTATATGTTAGATAGAGAATTAATATTAAATGAAACATTTAATGAATTGTTATTTCCAGAAGATACTAATTTTGTTGATTATATAATTGCTTATTCTGGACATTTACCTTTTACCAATACTAAAGGGGTATGTAAACTATTATACGATTTGGATAATACTCCAGAAGAAACTGATGAAGAAGTAGATACTGAAGATAAAAACGAAGAAGTTGTTGAGATAGTACCTATGACTGAAGAGGAATGTATTCGTAGGCAAGCAAAAGAAACAGACTATATGATGCAATTATTATTAGAAAATCTTAAGGAAAAGAATTTAATTGATAATACAATAATTGTTGCTTATAGTGATCATTATCTATATACGATAGAAGATAAATCTATTTTGGATAGATATAAGGAAACTAGTAATAATTTAATTAATAAGACTCCTTTCTTTATATGGAGTAATAATACAAAAAAGGTTAATATTAATAAAGTTACATCACAATTAAATATTTTACCTACGGTATTAAATCTATTAGGTATTGAACATAATCCAAACAATTATATTGGCAATGATGCATTAGATCCAAAATACGAAGGAATAGTTTTCTTTAGTGATTATTCTTGGTATGATGGTAATGTATATGTAGCTGGTGGTGAAGTTACTAATGGCAAGCATATTTCGTATGAAAAATTAGAAGAAAAAAACTATTATATAAGTAGTATTACTAAAAAGAATGATTTAGCACTTAAATATAACTATTTTAAGGGGATTAAAAAAAATAATGGAACTAAATAATTCCATTATTTTATTTTTTTATATAAGATATAAAGAGCAAAAGATAAAGCTAAGATGGTATATAACAATTTAATAATAAATGATAAGAAGGATACGATGTGTTTATTTTTTATTTTTTTATTTAAATAATTAACGGGTTTTACATAAAATGTATAAGCTAACCCTTCGGTATAAAACTGTCTTATTAATTCTTTCATATTACACCTTCAAATCATCAATAGTAACTTTACTTTCATGGGGAATTGGTTTCCATTCAACTTTTTTAAATAATGCAATATAGATTGTATATCTACCAATGATATCAAATATTGGCCAAGTTAAGACATACCATACTTTTTTAAAGAAATTAATTTTTTTAATTCTTTTATCTTCAATAATAAACAGGTATACAGCTAACCATATATTAGTAAGATAAGAACCTATTCGATATAATAATCTAAGCCAAATAGTTATTAATATAGATAACCAAAAGGCTTTAATACCGGCAGGAACATTTATATGAATATCATTGATACTTCTTAGTAATTTTGCTAACCAAGTACTACCTCCAAATAAAGCTATATCATTAATACCATTGGCATAGTTATAGCATGAATAGATAAAGACCATGATAATTAACCAACGGCATAGGTTAATGAAAACAATTGGTGTTAATTGAACTAAGGTGTCAAAAGAAGCAAAACGATGTCTGATAGATTCGAGGATTCTTTTCCACAATTTATCTTCTTTTTTATTATCTTTACGTTTGGTTTTAAGATATTTTTTACCTAAAAAGATATTTAAGAATAGATATGGGCCAGATTCAGCAAATGCTTGTAAATGTCCTTTTGACCAACGTAATCTTTGTCTTAAGGCTATTTTTAGATTAACTGGCTGTTCATCAAAGAACTCAGCTTCATCTTGATAGGTTATTTCATAACCTTCAGCAACGGCATCTGCGGTAAGGGCTCTATCTTCAGTTAACGATGTATAATGCCAACCATCTTTGACAATCTCGTTAGCAAACAAAAATCCTGTTCCTTGAATATTAGTGGCTAAATGTAAGACACTTCTTGCGCGATGATTAGTTCTAACTGATCTAATCCAATGTAGGGCATAATTACTAGCAATCCAATTATCATCAAAGTTTTTTGTATTACGATATGAAGTAATAATTTTTTCACCACTATCGAAGGCATCATTCATTTTACTAATATAATCTGATTTTAATAAATTATCTGCATCAAAGACAAAATAGCCTTCAAAATTTTTTATTCCATAATCTTCATCTATTTTATTAAATAAATATTCTAGCGCATAACCTTTAGTTTTATGTTCTTCATCGTGTCTTTCATAACATATGGCGCCTTTTTTTCTAGCTATTTCGGCGGTATCATCAGTACAGTTATCAGCTACGACAAAGATGGTCAATAGTTTTTTAGGGTAATCTTGTTTGTTGATACTGTCGATTAGATTGCCAATAACATATTTTTCATTTCTAGCAGCAATGACAATACCATATTTATGTTTATGTTTAGCAGGCTTAAATTTTCTAGTAAAGAACATTCCAATTACAAAATAGAATGCTCTATGGATAACAATAATACTTAGAAATGTTCCTAAAATATTATAGAAATTTTTTCCAGTAGGATAAAGATTACCAAATGCTTTTAATAATATATCAAAAAATTTACTTATTTCTTCCATTTTATACCTCATTATAGACACATACGATTATCACTTTTATATGTTCCACCTAAGTAATTTACATACTCTTTTATTTTAAGTTCAGACACATATATCCAATTATTACTTGCATAATACCAGTTAAAATCATTAGCATTAGTCATATATATTGGTTCATATATGGTATTTTTTACATTAAATAATTCATATGGAATTCTGAGAATTGAGTAATAGTTTTTATCATTATATATTTTTCCAGATGCTTTATCTAAAATCATACTACTTTCATAGTCTTTACCATAGATTCTTATTTCATTATCATTAAGATTATAGAATTTTTTAAACTTGTCATACAAGGACATTTCTACTTCTAATTTATCTTTGGAAAGATTATTTTGAACTAGTATTTCAAATCCGTGATAAGCAGTATCTAATGAACCGTTATGATGGTTACTATAAGCTACTTTACTTACAGTGGCATAATAACCAATAGTAAATGCTCTTCGATCTAAGATATCAATAGTATTATTACCTAGTATTTCACCTTTACTATCATCATATCTTGTCATGTATACGCGATATCCCATAGATTCATATCGGCATTTTTCATATTTAGAAACTTGCAAATTAAGATTTTTTTCAAGTGTAATACCATTAGAGGCACCAATATCATTGCTGCCACCATGACCTGGATCAATGACAAAATCATATTTGTATTCAAAATCTTCAATTTTGACAGTAACATTGTCATTATCATAGTTAAATGAAACTAATTTATCTGATACTTTAGCTCTAACTATTCGCGAATAGACATCCAATTTATTTAATAGTCTTTCTTCTTTTAAACCAACGATATAAATATCATATGTACCATTATTAACGGTATTTAGATTTAGATTACCTCGGTAATAATTATTTTTAGTAACTGTCATGTTATAGACATATTCCATTTTATTTTTTTGATTTTTTAAAACTATTTTATAGCTATCTGATCTATCTTTAACATAACCTTCATAATAGATGCCATTATCATTAAATTTATTGATGATAATGGTATTGGGATAATTAGTAATATTATAAGATGTAGGACTTACACGATTATATAGGTTATTATCAATGTTTATTTCGGCTTTTTTAACAATAACTGTTCTACTGACTTCACTGCTGTTACCACTGCTATCAGATACTTTATAAATTATTTGATAACTTCCTTCTTTATTGGTATTGACAGTTCCTTCAACTTTTACTTTACTATTTAAATCTTTATCATAGTTATCTGTAATATTATATCCTGCTTCTTGATATTTTCCACCTAGTAAAATATATACTTCTTCACCACCCATAAGATTTATAATAGGAGCTTCTTTATCGATAACATTGACATTTCTATATACATATTCGTTATTGTATTCATATTTTACTTTATAGTTACCTAATTTTTGGGTATCTAATTCGCTTTTGTCTATTTTTATTTTATTGGTGATATCCATACCATTATATTTTACTTTTATTCCATATTCAGTATATTCAGTACCAACATCTAAATATAAATCTGTTGGGCCAATTAATTCAAAGGTTAGATCATTTTCTTCTCCATACTCAAAAGAATAAGTAATACCAAGAAAACTTACAATTAATATAATAACAAGTATTGAAATGTAATATATTTTCTTCATATACATACTCTCCTAGTCTAATAATATTTTAACATATTAGATATACTTAGTAAAGTATAATAAAAGAAAAAAAGTCTTATTTAAAAGACTTTTTATATTACCTTTCAACTAAATATTCTTTAGCCATTGTATAATATTTAGCACCAGATATAATTGCTAAAACAGCAGCTATTATCAATAAGTAATCTGATACTCTAATTGGTATTAAAGAGAATGGTAAGTCATAGAATAACTTTAGTGTTAAACCTACCATTAGGAAAGCCGTTTTAAATTTAGCTACTCCAATAGCAGCAACAGCTTTGCCTTTATTGCCAATTAACATTTTAATTGAATCAACAATGATATCTCTACCAATAATTATAACAGCTATAATTGGTGAAACCATATTCTCACTAGCTAAGACAACAATTAAAGTATTAGTTAATATCTTATCACTAATAGCGTCTATCATTTTACCATAATCAGTAACCATATTATATTTTCTAGCTACTTTTCCATCGATAAAATCAGTAATAGAAGCAATGATGAATAAGACACCAGCTATTATATATTTAAGATTGATAGTCATACTGCCATTTAATATGTATGTAGGCATATTGACATTAGCTTCATGCCATGGAAATAATAATATTATTAATATTATTATTGATAATATTATTCTTGATATGGTTATTTTATTTGCAGTATTCATGTTACCTCCTTATAACATAAGTAGTATTATTATCTTTGAAATCGTTACCACGTATTTCACTAATAACTAAATATACGGTTACAATAAGTACAATTACAATTATTACTGATAAGATAGCTGTTTTTACATTGCTAGCTTTCTTACTGGCATGAGTGTATGGTGATGTAACTTCTTTTTTAGTTGTTTTTTTCGCTTTTGCTTCTCCAATATCGCTTACTGGTATTTTAGAAGTAAAATCGAATAAGAATTCATTGAATTCATCAACCATTTTTTCACCATCTAAGCCCAAATATTTGGCGTAATCGCGAATAAAATATTTTAAAGACATAACATCTTTAAAATCATCTTTATTCCCGTTTTCTAAACTAATTATTTGACTTGGTCGCATTTTCAAGTCTTCGGCTGCTTCTTCAATAGAAACGCCATTTTCTTCCCTTTTTTCTTTTAATTTTAATCCTATATCTTTCATGTTCTCTCTTCCTAAATAATAAAATTATCTTATAAGCCACATTCTGTACCGATAATTGGTGACAAACATTTATCTATAGTTTCCTATCCATCTTATAGATTCTTATTCTCTT
>CAMZBG010000028.1 GCA_947304495.1 uncultured Clostridia bacterium
CTTTCAAGAATATTATACCACAATTTCATTAATTATTTTGCTCGCAATATTACTATTTTACGAGCTTGTTATTTTTGAAAATCTTTCAGTTTTCTATATTAGTTATGACCTATTCCCTATGGTAGGCTTAGATATTAAAAATCTCCTTTTTTAGACTTTTATAGCCCAAAAAGAGATTTTATTTATTTTTAATAATATATAATGTCATATATGTTGTTTTTATTTATAATTAAATTCTTCTTTCATCATTTGATAAATTTTACTTCTTTCTTCCTTTGTAAATATATCTTTTTGACTTTTAAATTTGCTTAAAGACCATTTCCAAAAATTATATCCAAAATGTTTATCTTTATAAATTTTATTAAATATTTTTAATTCATTTTTATATCTAGGTATAAAATGAAAATGTACATGTGGCTTTTCATTATCCCTATAAGCATTATTCATTAAACAAGCAAAGTTAAACATAGTAGCATTAAATAGTTTTTTGCATACTCTTTCTAATTCTTTTTCTAATTTTCCCAATTCTTTCCAATCTTCATCAGTTAATTCACTTAAGCGTTCTTTATCACAAGATATAATACAGTCACCAACAAATTCTTGGCACCAATCTACAAATACAATAGTCCAATTATTACCTTCATATATATTCATATCCTACCTCTTTTCTAAAACTGTGATGGACTCGCAATGGCTAGACCGTGGGTTTTTGACATCTCACTTTTTGTATGTTCATGGGTCTTTGCATTCCTAAAACCAATAGTTTATCAACCTTGTCTATTGGTTTTTGACATGCCATTATTTCTTTTTAATAATCCATACCCATTTTTCTTTTAAAGATAGTTTTTTAAATTCATAACCATAATTTGGTAATTCTTTTTTGAATGATAAAAATGCATGATCAAATGGAAATCCAGTTATTTTAGCAACTTCATCAAAGGATAGTTTGTATTCTTCTTTATTGTTATCTTTTACATATCTCCATAATGGTTCATACTTACTCATATATTATCTCCTTTCAAGTACCGTGATTGATTCGCAATGCCCTGTACTGGGGCGAAGAACATATCACCTAACCTAGTACTAGGTTAAATTAATATGTTTCGCAGAACCACTTCTATTTAAGGCTTGTTAAGTCATAATTATAACCATCATAGGTAATAGCAGTTAAATCATATGTATAATCAACTGGAGGTGCTTCTGATGGCGAAGTTTCGGAAACGATTAATTTATTACCATCAATTCTTATTCTCCAAAGAGTTTGCCTTTTTTGTCCCTTATATACATCTACTAAATAACCATTTAAATATAACTTAGTAACACCATTAAAACTAACATATGTACCTTTTGCATCATAAAAAGGTTCAAATACATGATATAGCACATATTCTTTATTATTAATTGATATATTTCTAATTTTAACATTACTTTCGTTACTAATTCCTTGATCATCACACAAATCATAAACTTCTAAATCTGTCTTGTTTGCCATATCTAATTCACAGATTTTATCATTTGAATTATTCTCTTCTTTACTTTCCAATATACATTTTTCACATATTGGACACTTACACTCTTTTTTGGTAGTTTTTTGTATGTTTAACATTTTATCATAACAAATAAATACTAATGCAATTATTAATACTATGCTTAATATAATTATAGTAATATTTTTACCTTTTTCATTTTTTTCTATATTATTCATTTTCATTCTCCTTTTTAGTCTTCTTTTTATCTAAAACTGCGATGGATTCGCAATGTTGTGTCATTGGGAACATATCTAAGCCCTTTATATCTATAATACTATAAGCACTTTGTAAATCGTTTAGATCCCTTGCCAGTGTCATCGGGTCACATGATACATAGATTATTTTTTTTGCTTTAAAATTCAATATCGTTTTTTTTGTTACAGAATCAAGACCAGCTCTAGGAGGATCGACAATAATTGTATCTATCCTGTCTGTTACTTTCGTTATATTTTTAGATACATCTCCAAACATATAATAAATATTATCCCTTTTATTAATTTTAGCATTTGTTACAGCATTTAATATAGCATTTTTAATTATCTCTATACCAAACACTTTACCAGCACGTTTTTTAGCATTAATACCTAAAGTACCAACTCCACAATATAAGTCCAAAATAGTTTCATTTTCTCCAATCTCTTCCAATATTAAATCAAATAATTTTGAACATATATTTCTATTAACTTGAAAAAATGAATCATAAGATACTTGAAAATACATATTATTAATACATTCTACAAAAGAGGATTCTCCAAAAACAGTATTGCCATTCAAAACAACCCCTACTATTTTATGTTTACTAATCAAATAATCATAATCTATTTCCAACTTATCTTTAGATTTTATATATATTAGTAACTCTTCATTATAGTTAGATCTAATCGTAACTTCTCCGATTTTTATATTTAATCTTTTTATATCTTTTATAAACCTATTAATAGCATCTTCAGCTAGTAAACAATTATCTATTTCTACTAAAGAATGTGTATTATTCTTATAATAACCATACTTATTGTTTTCGACCTTCAAAGTTATTTTATTACGATAGTTTAACACCTTTTCACTTTTAATAATATCTATATCTTTTTCAATATGAACATATTTATATAGAATTGATTCTAGCTTTTCTTTTTTATAACTAATAGTATCTTCATAAGTCATATGCATTAACTCACATCCGCCACAAAGACCAAAATAAGGACATGTTCCCTCTATTCTTTTACCACTTTTAGCTATAAACTCTATTACTTCTCCTTCATTATACTTTTTAGCTTCTTTAACTATTTTTATATTAACTTTTTCTCCCGGAAGAGTATTAGGAACAAAAGTAATCTTCCCATTTATATATGCAATACCCCGCCCCTTATTATCTAATTTCTCAATATTATACATTTTCTTCCTTCTTTATCCTTCTGACTGACAAATAATTAGTAAAATCAATCTTTTCAATATATTTTTTCATCTCATCTAAATTAAGTTTCTTAATATCTTCTAAGTCATCTAAATAATCCAAATCAAAAGACAAATAGTTATACAACCAAGCATCATTTTGAGCACCATTTCGTTCTTGTCTATTAATATAAGTTATAATTAGATTATTCTTTAATAAATTAAAAGTTTCTTCATCATATTCAATATTTCTTAATGTATCTAATACCATGTTTTGAGCTTTATCAAAATCACTTGTATAAATCCTAACGCTAAAACTTGCGAACTTGTTTTTCCAATGTAAGTCTGTTCTAGTATCAATAGCATAGATTGTATGATTATTATTTCTTAAATTCTTAAACAGCTTAGAATCTGTCCCAAAACTGCTTTTTTCTAAAAAGTAAAAATAATTCTCTAACATATAGGCTTCCCAATTACTATATCCTTCTAAACTTATTTTAAATATTAGCCATAAATATTCATTCTCTTTTGGATTAATAATGGTTAATTCTCTTTCTTTAATCCTAATCGGTTCCAAGTACTCATTCGTCTGTATGTCACCATTATTACCATCATACTCTTCGTTTATTAATTGTAACAATTCATTTGCATCGTATTTACTAACAATAGATAATATCTGATTATTAGTACCATAAAACTCTTTATGAAATTCTTTTAAATCATCTATTGTTAAGTCCTCTATTGTCTCTATATCGCCAAGAATTATATCTCCCGGAAAAGTATCATAATAAACGTTATCCACCATT
Source organism: uncultured Clostridia bacterium (assembly GCA_947304495.1). The sequence continues at coordinate 3,725 of CAMZBG010000028.1, forward strand.
TTACTTTCTTGACGATGAACATTATCAAGATTACTTTTTATTTCTTCTATAATCGGTTTTTTTATATCTTCAATATCAACATCAGTGAAATTAGGTTTATTAACTAATCTTATCAGTCTTATTAAAGCATCCTTAAAATCATGCACCGTAGAAAAATAAAACTCCGTTCTATCTTGAAAAGTTAAACCATTAAAAGCCATACTTTCTCCCCAAAAGTATTCTCCCAGGTTCCCATAAATACTTTTTTCAATTAAATAGTGTTCCAAAAAATGAGCAATCCCCTGTTTTATTTCTTTCTTTTCACCATTTTTGCCAATGTAACTAATATTATGTCCACCAGCTCTAATAACTATTTTTGCTCCACATCTATTCTTTTTTTTGTTCTCAACTATATAAACTCTTAAGCCATTTTCTAATACTTTATTATACGTTTTCTTCATTATGGCCGCCCTCCAAAAATAAGTTATTACTTAGTTTAAACCTATCTAAAAACTCTTTCATCTGTTCATAACTAATCTTTTCCATCTTTTTCATAAGACTGCTAACATCCAAATCCATTTTTAACATTTTGTTCATACGACATGACACTTTATGATAATCAAAATCTTCTTCATCTAACAAATCATACTTTAAGGCTTGCATCAAATTTTTCTTACATCTATCAAATACCTCTTCATCCCTTATAGAATAAATAGTATCTTGTATCAATTTAGTTATTAAATCTTTATCCTTCTTATCCATTAACACTCTTATATATAACAATCCCCAATAACTATAATGCTCAACAAGAGTTTCATATACTAAATTATGCTTAAGTCTTAAAGTAGAAATTATCAAAGCATTTTCAGAACTATTTAAGAAAAAGTATAACATTCTTAAAGAATCACTATCTTTTTCATTCATTCCTTCTACTTGATATATCTGATAAATAACAGATTGATTATACTCAGTTCTTATAGTTTTTTCTCGATAACTATTAAAAGGTATTAACCAGTTTATATCAACATCTAAATTAAACTCATATTCTTTTTGTTTAAAATACTTATTAAACAATCTTAATATTTTATCTTTATCATCTATAGCACCAAAAATAAAACTAATAAACTTATTATTTTTTATAGTTTTCTCATAATACTCATAAACATTTTCTTGTGTAGTAGCTTTCAATAGTTCAATTCTATCTTTTTTATGAACAAAATACTTGCTATCTGGATCAAAGAGATTGTCTATTTCTTCATCAGCAACATCATAAATCGTATTAGCTTCCTGAATAAGCCTATTCATCAAAATATCTTTAAACCAATCAAAATTTTTCTTATTAAACTTTCGCCCAGTAACATCTGGATTATATAACACTTCATATAATAGTTTAAATGCATTTTCTATATCATAATCCTCTATCAATCCCTCTTTAGGAAACGAATAATGTACTTCAATAAAAAAGCGATTTTTATACTTTACAATACCATATTTATAATAGATAATTAAATTCTTATTAATCTCTTTAATGAATAAATCAATCTCATTATACTTTTTAGAAGAAGACCCCATAATATTTTTCATAATTGAATACTTATATCTATCTAAAAACCTACCATCTTTTTCAACCGGATAAAACAATTGAATTCTTATTTCTTTTACATCTGGTATATTAAATATATAGGGCTTAGTACTAGCCTTTATTTTCTTCATAAAAACCACCAAATATAATATAACATAACATCAAAAAAATGACTAATAATATTAGTCATTTACTATTTGATAATTCCTAAAACTTCCATTACTATCAGCTTTACCAGATACTTTATATACATCCGACTTAATAGCAATATCTCTAAAAGCTATAGTAAATCCTTTCTTATTCTTTATACCTTTTTGTTCCAAATAATCAATTATAATATTTGTTTTATCTTCAAAATTCTCTGCATCAGAATAGTTCCCTCTAACAATAATCTCATAATTAAAAGAATACTTATTAAAAAATTCAACAGTATCTATACCAACATATTCTTGTAATTTTAATGCAGAACTATAATTGTATAAATTATCTAATTCTATTTCCTTTTCATAATTACTATTATTATCACAATCCCCTATAAAATAGCACTTATTATCCGGATAGAATCCAACCTTTACAGATGTTGAACCTAAAGCATTATTTAACTCTGTTTGTAATTCTTCTCTAAAAGGATTAATATAAGAATCATCTAAATAAGAATCTCTTACTATATATAATTTCTTATCTTCATCATAGAATAAAGACATAACCTCTAGATTTATACTAGCATCACTATTACAACGCCTAATTGATAATCTTCTATGTGTTAAATCATCAATATAGTTTTTCTTTTTATCTTCACAAGTAAATCCATATCCATATCTATTTTTTAATATTCTTTCAATATAATCCTTTTCCGATTCTGCTACAATTTCTTTACCATTTTTTCCTAAAAAAACAGTTTCTATAAAATCAGCCTTATTATTAGAGTAAAAATAATACGGAACACCCAATATTGCTGCAATTACAAGAACAAAGAATATCTTCCCTAAAGCCTTAACATCTTTATTAAATAATAGTTTTATTATAACAATAGATAAGACATATCCTACAAAAGCTACTGCAAAGAAGGCATAAGCATAATAGATGGTAGTATCAGAATTATTTCTATCTCTCATTGCCAAGATAAAACATATTAAAGCACCTATCATCCCAGAAATCAAAATAGATGTTCCAAATTTAGAGTCTTCTTTATGAGTCTTTCCGCTAACTATTGATCCAAGAATTGTATAAACAGGCAATCCAATAATCAACAATTTATCAATATTATTCATTCCATACAACAAAAAACCACAAACTATAAAACTTAAAAATATTAAAAATATAGTACCGCCAGCTTGTGTAGTAGCTTGATGTTCCTCTTCTTTTTTAGCCAAAGCTTGTAATCTTTCTTCTTTTTCTTTATTCAATTTATCATAATACTCTTGTGGTATCTCTATCTTATTTTGATCGCTCTGTAAAGGCTGTTCTACATTTTCATCTTCCGCCTTTTTTAAATTAGGTAATTCAAAATCTTCATTCATTACAATCACTCTATTCTAATACTATTATAACACAATTAATTATAATATGCAGTTACTGTCATACTATTAATTTTAATATTACTATGTCCATTATTACCAACTACATTTATAGTAAATTGCTCACCCAAAGATATATCCAAATTATTAAAAGTCAATGTTCTAGATACGTTAGTTCCCCTTGAAAAAGTAACAGTTTGCGTAGAAGTATTTCCATCTGATACTAGATTAATATCTGCCGTTCTTGAAGCGCCAATAGTTGATGTATAATCAATATTTACTTCAATTCTAGTAATAGTTTGTTCACTTAAGTTTTCTCCTAAAAAACTCATACCTAAATAATCTGTCAATGTTACTGGAGAATCAAATCCCGGACAATTAACATTTATTACACCCGTACCATCATTAATAACTGGCAACTGAATATTATCTAAATTACTAATTATCAAATCATTTGTAACAGCATATACGACTAAAGTCCCGTTATTATAATTATAATTACTACTACCATTTATATGTATATTAACAGGGGCTGGACTATCAAATATTACTACTAAATCTTCTCCATCTAATACATTAGTAGGTAAATTAGTCCCTGTAATATTTTCATAAGTAATCGTATGCGAATTAACAGGTTGTTCTTCTATACCAAATTTAATATTTATAAATGAATTCAAAACATTATTATAAGGTGCCGAATTATTAGCTGTATAATTACTATCATATCTAAAAATAAGATTAAAATTAACAGTAGTACCATCATTTATTACCTGACCATGTACTAATCCACCATCAGTTTACACAACTATATTACTATTATCATAAAACGAAGCATCGTTTGTAATTTGATCAAATGTTTTAGCTTCACCAGAATTATTAACAATCGTTACATTCATAATCAAAAAAGCATCACTATTATTAGCATCTAATACTACTTTACTACTTAATACAGTTTGTTCATAAGAACTAATTATTGAACTACTTATATCACCATTACTAGAATTAGTAATATTAACGCTACTTATAAATATCCCATCCATTTTTGTTGCTACTGCATATCCCCTAATATATAATATTTCATCACTTATCTGAGCATAACCGATATTAAGTAATAAACAACAAACAAAGATAATAATAATATATGAAATATTTTCTTCTTCATATCATCACTACCATATTTTAATTTATTATATCAATTATAATTCTTCTATTCAGCTATTACCCAAGGATCAGCTTCAGATCCACTACCACTATTAATCTCAATACTATTTTTCAATGAGATTACAGGGCGCACCCCTGCATCAATTGTACCACTATTACCGGCATTAACCCCTCCACTTTCACTTACACGTCTCATTTGAGTACCACCTCCATAGTGGTAAGGAGAAAAGTTTCTCCAACTATCTCCAGTTTTTGTAAGCACATCATAATATGTAGAGTTACTATTGTTTGTTAATGTATATAACTCTTCTTGGGTTGCTAGGGCAACTGGATAAGTTAATTTAGCTTTATTATTAGAAACAGCAAATTGATCAGTTTCATTTGGACAACTTATATCATTATTAACGTTATAATTTTTGAATTTTATCATATAACTTGATATTGTGCTTCCCCCATTAGGATTCCATGCTCCAAGACTAATTGTATTTCTTGCATTACAATAAACCGTATCCTCTAACATATTTGTTCTAGTAGATAGATTATTTACGTACCAATTATCTATTATTCCTTTTATACTTGAGTTATAGGTATTTACATCATTATTGTATAACATTTCATTTAAGGCATCACTTACACTCTTTCCTCCACTTATTTCTATATAATTTGCATAAGTGGAGCTGGTAATAAAAATGTAAGAAATCGTATTACAGGTTCCTGATGTATTCCAACAAGTATAATGAGTATTTTTTAGTTTATTATATCCTGTCGACCAATCAGAAATATCTTGAGTTGTTCCTGATAAGGTATATGTTCCATTAGAATATGTGAATGAATTCCCGTACTTGTATGTATTTGTTCCAGGATTTATACTTTTTAAATCATATACTTTATTAAACATATATCCAACCATAGCTGCACTTTTACCATAAGCATTAAAAGCACTTGTTCCAATTTGAGCATAGTTAGTATTACCTATTGTATATGCTGAAGTATGAGCAGTTGTTGCGTCATTATATCCATTTACATTATATAAAGTAGTACAAGTTCCGGTAGTGTTTTTACAAGTAAACTTACCTAGTAAATTTTGATATGTGGAAGCACTCCATGTCGCTGTGGTTGTATTTACTAAAGTGAAATTATTATTAACAGTATCGTAGGTAAATGATGAACCATATAAATAACTAGCGTTTAAATTTTCTGTTGAACCAGTTGCTCCAACTATCCCTTTATGGTTTCCCCTAGTACTTCCGCATTTACCATTTTCTGGTATCCCATTATATATTACTTTCGTTCCACCCGTTTCGGTAGTTCTTATTACTTGCCAACATAATCCGGCAAATATAACATTTCTTGTATTCGGATTTTTATCAAAATATACTTTAGAAGCAGTTTCAGTTACACCAACTCTATCAGTTACTTGACCTTCATATTTAGTTATTAAAGAATCGGTACTAGATAGATTAACTATCTTATCATGTAATTTTTCCGATTCATCTATAACCCAAGGATCAGTTTCTGATCCCGTTCCAGAAGCTATTTCAACACCTGATTTAAGAGAGATTACCGGACGAACTCCTTCAAAAGTATCAACACCAGGATTACCATAATACAAGTAGCCTGAAGCTCCAACAAGCCTAACATAAGTGAAAGTACCAGCAAAATACGAAGGAGAAAGACCATACCAATTATACCCTGTATTTATAATATCTTCGTCATTAGGACTATTATATCTTTTTACAATATTATATAACTCCTCATGAGTTGCCAAAGCTATCGGATATACTAGCTTAGCCTTATTATTTGATACAGCAAATTGATCTGTCACATTTGGACATATTATATTGGTAGTTAAATCATTAGCCTTAAAAGATAAATTATAACCATATCCTGTACCAGTACCTCCACCATTTGGATTAAAAGAACCATAACTAGTAATATTTCTAGCATTACAATAAACTGTATCTTCCAACATACTAGTTTTACTCAACATATTCTGTTTATACCAAACATCTATTATTCCTTTTATACTTGAATTATATCTATTCACATCATTAGAGGACAACATTTCTTCTAATATATCACTTACACTTTTTCCATCACTTATACTAAAATAATATGCATATGAGTTGGAAGTATAATATACATAATTTATTATGTTACAAGTGCCATTATCATTCCAACATGTATAATGCGTATTATTTATTGTATTATATCCACTACTCCAATCAGATATATTTTGTGTTGTTCCAGCTAAAGTATATGTATTTGTACTTGCATCATAAGTAAATCCATTCCCAAATTTATACTCAATTGTTCCTGATATTGATTTATATTTATAATTATATATTTTATTAAACATATAACCTACCATAGCCGGACTTCTATCCATTGCATTAAATGAACTTGTACCAATCTGCGCATAATTTGTATCTGATATTGTATAGTATGACAAATAAGCATTACTATTAGAAGCATAGCTATTTATTTGATAAATAGTTGTACAAGTATCATTACTAGATTTACAAGTAAATTTTCCAAGTAAATCTTGATACGTTGAATCACTCCAAGTAGAAGTAACAGTATCTATTAACTTAAATTCGTTAGTAGATTTATTATAAGTAAATGATGAACCATATAAATAACTTGAATTAATTGATTGACTGATTCCATCATTTGATTGAACTATTCCTTTATGAGTTCCTCTAGTACTTTCGCATTTACCATCAACCGGTTCCCCATTATATATCATTTTTATACCACCGGTTTCAGTAGTACGTATCATCTGCCAACACATATTATTAAAAATTATATTTCTCTTATCAGAACACTTATTAAAATATACATTCTTCGCTGAAACAGTATTATTTACTTCATCAGTTACTTCCCCCTCATATCTTGCCATACAAGAGTCATTATCCATTAAGTATTCTATTTCATCAGGAAAATCCTTAGTTCTTAATACTACATGATGACTAGTTACGTCACTTCTAATATTTAAAACCGTTGATAAAGCACTATATCCTATACTTATAAAAGGAACAATAATAACCAAAGCAACTATAATTAATAAGTTTATTTTTTTCTTATCTTTAAAAATCATAATATTATCCCTTTCTATCATAAGATATTTTTAACATAATCAAGAATTATTCTTGTTTTTAGCTTCCTTCTTCTAAATATTCGCTAAGTTTTACCGTCGGCCAACCTACATATTTAATATAAAAATCAACTTTCCCTTTTATCATTCTATTATTTACTGTCCAATTATCTTTACCATTATTAGCATCACCTTTAGTAATATATGTATTATCTTTATTAACTTCTACTATTCTATGAACAATAACAGTTCCATTATAATTGAAAGCTAGAACATCTCCTACTTTATATTTAGTATTTTTCTTATCTATTAATACTACATCTCCCTTATCAATAGTACCATGCATTGATTCACTACCTATTGCTAGAATCGTAAATCTTCCTAAATCACTAACTAAATATACCATAATAACTAAAATAAAAATAATAAAATAATAAACAAATTTTCCAACCTTTTCATATCTTTTAAACTTATAAGTATCCTTTATTCTTTCGGGATGATAGAAGAAAGATAAAGCAGTTGATACCATTAGAATAAATGGATGAATAATTGTTATTACAGAAGACACATAATCTCCCAAATCAGGAAATACAGGTACAATATAACTAATTACCACCATCGCTAAATGATAAATAATACTATTAATAATACCAAAATAATATGTACAATATGTCAAGAATATATTTCTAAACAAACAAGGTAATATAATAACCAATGTAATCTCTAATGACGAAATTCTTGATTGAAAGCCTAATATATTCACTAAAAATAACAATTCTAATAATGTAAAAACTATTATAGATAACAAAACTATAGATTGATAATATTTACCTTTTTGTAATATTATATTCCTCATATATTCAATAGTTAATATCATCAAACTAGAAGTAACTACATTTCTTATAATACCTCCAACACTTCTAGAATAAGTAGAATATACAAATCCCAAAAAGAAACCAGAAAAATAAGTAACAATATAATAAACCAAAACACTAATGACTATTAATAATGTAATCTCATTCTTTCGATAGTTTTCTTTTTTATCAATTTTATTAATAGATCTAATAATTAAAAGCAATAGTATTAATTCCACCACATAATAAATCTGGTTTAATTGCTTAATAAAAAAGAAATGAAAAAAAGAGAAAGCAATAAGAAATAATTCAATAAATAATAACTTAAAATATTGATATTTCATATTGCTCATCTCCTATTAAGCTTGATTATATACTAGAGTAAAGCCTCCATTAGATTGAACTACAGTTGAATTATTAACTTCCGTTCCTGTATATTTAATAATTAAATATACAGGTAGAGTACCATTAGTTTTTGCAAGAGTTGAATTCGTAGTTAGAAGTGTTGAACCATCAGAATTAGTAGCTAGTTTATAAGTAATATTTCCACATACCATACTAGCGCCGCTGCTTGTACAAGAAGTTGAAGTTGGATTCACAGGTGTTATAGTACCTAATATAGCATCTATTCCTCCAGTATTTTTAATTGTTAATGCATATGTGCAAGAATCTTCTGGTTTTGATAATTCGGTATCTGCAACAGTTACTGAATTAGTTGTTACTGTAGCTGTTCCACAACTTCTTCCAGCAGATCCCGACCCTCCGGGTGTACCAGTAACACTTCCTGTTTGAAAAGCTACATTCCAACTGAGTGAGTTTTGTGTAAGACTATTAACTTTTACCGTTAATGTAGCAGATAAAGCTGCATAAGCAATTGACATTCCAACAACTACTACTATCAATAGTAAAACAATTGTTGATAAATCTTTTTGATTCTTTTTGGTATTTTTTGTTCTTTTTTTCATAATCTAAATCCTTTCTTTCTATGCTTGATTATATAGTATGCTAAATTGAGCTCCAGTTTGAGTAACAGCACTGCTATTAAGAGTAGTTCCAGTATATTTAGCAATTAAATATACATTCAAAGTACCATTAGCTGCTAAAGTTGAACCTGTAGATAAAACTGTACCAGTTGTATTACTAGCTAAAGTATAAGTAATATTTCCACAAACCATACTTCCACCACTAATTGGATTACAAGTTACTCCAGATGGTGCAGTAGGAGTTATTGTTTGTAACTTAGCTGCAATTGTACCCTTATTCTTAATAGTTAATTGATAAGTACAAGAATCATCTGGCTTAGAAAGAGTAGTATCAGCTATTGTAACAGCAGTTGATGTAATTGTAGCTGCTCCACAACTTCTTCCTGTAGCACTAGTTCCTCCTGCAGTTCCAGTAGCACTAGTTCCTGTAAAACCAACATTCCAACTCAATGAATTTTGTGTAATCTTATTAGCTGTAATTGTTAATGTTGTAGAAAGCGCAGCATAAGCTATACCTGTACCTAATATTATAAACAACACAGCAATGATTACTAACTGTTTTTGTCTCTTATTCTTCATCCTCATTTTCTCCTTTCTCTATTTCTTCCTTTAATTTAGGTATCTCTATAGTTTTAGTACGATAATAATCATCATCAAATTCAATCTCACTATGTTCATCAGACTCCACTTTAGTAACAACAGGTTCTTTCAAATCATCATCACTCCGTTCATCATCAACCATTCTATACCGATACACTATATTCTTATCTTGAACAATGAAATCTCTAACAAAATTATTCTTTCTTATATACATTATAGGCTTCTCTATAGTATCTCTAACATCTATAAGTTCCATAAAATCATTAATCTCTACCAACTCTTTATCAGTCAAGTCAATATCATCCAATTTTGTTTCTACTATTACCCTATCATACTCTTTTAATAGTCTATCAACTTCCAATTCAAAAGCACTCATTTTACCATTCTTAACATTTTTATAAACAGCCATAAGGACTATAAGTATACTTATTACAATTGACATTATTCCAATTAATAACTCGCTTTTATATCCCTCATCAACAACAACATCTTTATCACTATCTAATTCGTTTTTAGTAATAGAATAAGTCTGTTCATTTATAGGTATATCAATACTAGCAACTATTTTTTCCTTTCTACCATCATTTACTGCTAAATAAACTTGTAGAATAGAGCTAGTACTAATATTATAATCCTTATTATATTCGCTAACTAAAGCTTGATAATCATCATATTTCAATTCAACATTTTCGACTATATTAATAACCTTTTTCTCATTACTTATAGCCTTTTTATCAACAATAACAGAATCTTTATTATACAACTCTTTATTAGTATCCCTTGTAGAAACCTTTAAATTAGTCCCGACATAATAAACCAGTTCATTCTTAAACTCAGATACTCTATTATAATTAAAATTAATTTTATAATTATCAGTTAATGAAGATAAATATTCCCTTCCTTCATTTAAACAAGTATCTTTATAATAACTGTTTTCTTTCAAACAAACTGTATAATTAGCTGTTCCTTTTTCACTAAATACACTTTTTTTAGTACTATTTATAGCTTTAAAACAAAAGACCCCACCCAAAATAAAAAATATAACACTAACTATTACATATAAGTATTCTTTCTTTTTCATATCAGACCCTCTATTTTATTATCTTCTCATTTTTATATTAACATTATATAAAAAATAATGCTAGTAAATATATTTTACTTTACAACTACTATACTACAATACAATAATATTGTAGCATTTAAAAAAAGTTAATAAAAGTAGCACCTTTTCATTTGATAACATTGTAACAAAAAAAGAGATATTATCTCTTAATATCTATAAAGCACTTATGACCATTTAGATCAATTTCTTCGGTTAAATCCTTAGCTTTTTCAATATTATTTGATAATGTCTCTTTCATAATATAATCTTGGAATTCTAGAATACAATTATCTACTTCTTCATCACTATCATAGTATAACGTTATTCTATCTACAACATTATAATCTCTAGTCTTACGTAGTTGTTGCACTTTACTAATCAATTCTCTTACTATTCCTTCATGAATTAAATCTTCTGTTAGATTAGTATTTAAGATAATAAAGTCATTCCCCATATAAGCTGCATCGAATCCTTCTTTAGCATTTATTCTTATATCTACCATTTCCGGTGTAATAGACATATTCTTATCATCTATATCCATAACTATTGGATTACCATTACGCAATGATTTAATTTCATCTTCCGTTAAATTCATTAACTTAGTTTGAAATTCTTTTATTGAAGAACCAAATAATTTACCACATACTTTGAAATTAGGTTTAACTTCAAATGTCATATAAACAGATAAATCATCTTCGAATAGAATCTCTTTTACATTTAATTCTTCCTTAATTAATTCCACAGTATCTCCAAGAATTTTTTTACTCTTACCATCTAAAATAGCTTGAGATATTGGTTGCCTTACTTTAATTTTAACCTCTTCTCTAGCATTTCTACCTAAAGAAATCAAATTACGTACTAAATCCATCTTCTCTTCTATTTTTTCATTAATATACTTTTTATTAACTTTTGGATAATCAGTTAAATGAACAGATTCTTCATCAGTTAATCCTCTATACATTTCTTCACTTAAATAAGGTACTATTGGTGCTATTAATTTAGACAAACCAACTAATACTTCATAAGTAGTTTGATATACACTCTTCTTAGAATTATCTAATTCACTTCCCCAAAATCTATCCCTATTACGCCTAATATACCAGTTAGATAAATCTTCAGATACAAATGAAGCAAGGAATCTTACAGCTTTATTTAAATCATATTCTTCAAAAGAATTAGTTACATTTAATACTAACTTAT
>CAMZBG010000029.1 GCA_947304495.1 uncultured Clostridia bacterium
AATGTTGAGTCATCGTTATTGATTGTTCCAATATACCACATATTTGGTGGTATTTTTAATTTACCTTCCATCAAATGTACTGGGTCACTTTTCCAAGCACTAGGTACAATTTCAACAATCCATTCATCTTTATTAGGCATCTCAAGTATTGATAACATTTCAGCAAAATAATATTCAACACGTGAGATATTCATTTCATCCAGAATTACCGTATATACATCATCTGTATACCCAGCTACATACATTTCTTTTAAAACTTCAGTTTCATTAAATCGCTTTGTAAATTCGTTAAAATATCCAAAAAGCTCAGTTCTATCACGCCAAGAAGGCTGTACTGAAGCAATACAAGAGTCATGCTTTAAAAATTTTCCCCAAGCATAAGCAAGCGATGTTTTACCAGTACCAGATATACCTTGTAAGATAACTAACTTTGTTGAAGCCAAAGCTGAAATAAATAATCTTATCATATCGGTCGTATAATACAAGTGCAATTTACTTGCTGCAAAATTCCTAAATAATTCAACAAATTCAGGTAATTCAAATGAGTTACCATAATTTTGTACCTTATAATCTTTAAATGCCATATCAACATCATATAATTTAGGAAATCTAATATCGGTATTCTGATCTACACTATCACTTTCACCAGTTTCTTCCGTATCGCTTTCATCTGGCTTAAGTCCTAATTTTGATACTTTCATAGCTAAAATAGTCTCTTTTTCTTTCATTAGTTTACTAACTTCTGAATTTAACGTACTAACCTCTTCAAGCAAACTTTCTTGTTCTACCAAACTTTTTCTAATTCTTATATACTTTCTAATTAGAAAATATATGGCAAAAACTATCAAAGCTAAAACACTTAAAGTAATAAATACTGCTACTCCAACCAAAAGCCATTCAGGAATCGAAAAATCATTTTTATATTCGTTTATTACTTTAACATATTCAGGAATATTAAAAATAGATTTAAAACCATTAAAAATACCACCTAAAATATATTTAACACCATTAAAGAATTGTGATAAAAACTCATACAAAAACCTCAAAAATGTATCCATAAATACCTCCTATATCTGTATAATCTTAGAAATAATATTATCCTTTTCACTTAAAATAGTTTCCGCATACTCATCATCTTCAGAAATAAGTATATATGGGAACAATACTAATTCTCTAATATTACCATCAAAATTATCATCGATAACTATTCCAAAAGAATATCCATCATTAATTAACTTATTAATCTTATCTCTATTCTCTATGTAATCTGTATAAGTTATCTTAATTGCAATAAATTTCTTAGCTAATGTATTATCAATTACTGCAAACAATCTATTCATTTTCTTTTCTTTAGTAAATAATGTATTAGCAAAATCTACTACATAATGTCTAGAAAAATCTAAACTAATCGCATTATTAAGGACTACAAAAGAACTAAGAATATATGTTATAAACATCTTATCTTCATTTATTACTCCACCATTATATGCTCTGTTAATTGCATACTCACTATATAAATTAGATATCTTAACATCATGCCCTAATTTTAAACTAAATATCTTACGATATAATCTATCCTCAACTAAATGGAATTCACGACTAGTAATAGTACTAGTAAATTTTTCCTTAGATTTCTTAAAATTAACATACCATTTTCTAATATCCTTTTTAAAATTATCACCATGTTCTAACTTAATATCTTCATCAGTAACTAGAGCATCGATTATTTCACTTTCATAATTAACTGCACACACATCATCAAAATATGCAATATAACAAAAGCAAGCAACAATATTCTTAAGTATTTCCTCATTATCTTCAGTAACAATATCCTTATAAACATCAACCAATTCCTTATTAAGTCTATTCATTATATCCCTATCGCGAGTATAATTAGTCTCATTATAGTACCTAACTGTAATATATTTATCTATAAATGGTTCACATAATTTCTTTTGATACTTATTTTCAAACATAATCTTAAAGAAATTAAATAATTCTCTTTTTATAAAAGAAACATATGCATCTATAATGTTATATTCCATATCTATTCCTCCTATTACGGATTAGCAATTGTAACCCCTACAATACTTGTATTATTTGTTATTGGATATGTATAATTATCTGTGGGATCTACTTTATAAAACTTAATTGCTACCGTTGTAACTGGCCCAATTCCAAAAGTAAGTGAATTGATATAAGCTACTCCACCAACCGTAGTTGTTCCATAAGTAGATCTATCGATAAGACTACTCGTCGTATCCAAAAGTAAATCATTAATATTAAAATTTAAAGTAATATTCTTACTAGCACACTTATTTTTATCAGCAACACTCAAAGTACGATAAACACTACTATCGATAGTTGCTCCAACAGCATAATTACCAAAAGCCTGAGTAACTGTACAATAACTAATAGCACTAGTTATCTTTAATAACATATAAGCTCTATTAGCTTCATCTTCTATTTCATAAGTAACACCCTGCTTACCAACAATATACTGAAAGTCAGCTGATAGTGTCTTTACATATGGAGACGTAGATGATGCTACCAAATGAACAGTCAAAACTTCATTTTCAGTATAATTTCGTTGTGGATTTACACTTACAGTCACCGTATCTGAATGCGTAAGACTACTACTAAAAATAGTTCCACTATTATGTGACAATGTACATTGAACATCATTTGGACATGTCACACTAACCGTATATGGTATATCATAATTTGAATAAACATACGTATTTTTTTGTGATAATAAATCAAATGATATATTAAATGATCCTACACCAGACCAATTATTTATCTGATAAAGTGCATTATTAGCAGTAAGACGATTGCTAGTAAAATAAAAGTTTTTACTATCTAAATAATAACTATGAAACTCATGAATTATATATTTTGCTAATGTTACTCCACCAATACCCATAACTACTATTAGTAAAACAAGTAGTATTTGCCTAAATCTTTTTAAAAAACCATTCTTCATACTTACACTACCTGTTCAGCATCGATTATTATATCAACTAAATCGATAATTCCTTGATAACTATCAGGATAATTCTTATTAGCAATTGGAAATTCTACCCACAAAGTATAAACATCAGTAACATTTTGATTATATGTCATAACCGAAACATCATTTATCTTCAAATGTCTATAATATACCCCATTATCATCTGTAGTAAATGTATCTGAATCAATTTCATTATCTTGCATATTATTACCCTTAAATATCCTAAAATTAAGTGGCATATTAGTAGTAGTTACAATCTCAATTGAATATCTTAAATCGACATTCGCATGCTTATGCGTTGTATTATTAAAATTAGATACATTAAATGCATATAAATAAGGTGTGCTACTTGGTACCATGCTTTCTAACTTAATCTGTCCAGATACACTCTGAACATCAACAAGAAAGAAAGCTAAATTAGGACTAACATTAATCTGTGTATCTGTTTCATATCTTGCTTGTGTAAATTTTAATCCACCAATCACTATCAAAGTTATAATCAAAAGAATTGAAAATAGACTATATCTTTTAAAGTCTTTTTTATCGATATGTTTAAATATCTTTTCAATTCCTTTCATCATAACACCTCTATTTTACTTTATCCTTAATCTTTTTCTGAATTTGACTTAAATCAAGTCTCATCGTATATTCCAAAAACTTCTTTTCTTTTTCTTTTAATTTAGGCATTTCTTGAGTTTTTTCTAATGTATTTTCAATCTCTTTCTTTAAACTTTTAATTTCTTTAGTAGTAAGCTGAATGTTATCATTTTCAATTAATTTATTAATTTCTTCAATATCTATCTTTCTAGTAAATTCTAATAATTCATCTCCATCGATAGCATCCTTCTTTCTAGGTTCAGTTTTTTCCTTAACATGAGGAACCTCTTTTTCTATAATTTTTTCTTCCTTAGATAATTCTAATTCTTTCTTTTTCTTAGTTTCTTTTTTACTTTTCTTATTCTCATCATTATCATTATAAGATAAAGCAAAATCAAAAAGAATTAATGTTACAAATATTAATACCAATATTTTAGGTTCCGTAACTATCTTTTTCCAAACCCCAAATTTAGGAAATATTTTAACTATCTTACCAACAACTTGTTCTCTTTTTATTGGTGAATCGATAGCATTATTATTATCACCTTTTACAGTAATAACATCTCCATCTATAAAAACAATTCTATGTGTAATTATTGACTTTTCATTCAAAAAAGCAATAATATCACCCTTATTTAAATTTTCTTTTGTTATCTTAACCAAGATGACATCATGTATATACAAAGTGGGTTCCATAGAGCCACTAGCTACTTCAAATAACGTATACCCAAAATAATTAGGATATTTATTATCTGAAAACATCAAAACACATTTACCATATATGACAAGGATTAAAACAACTAATAACATGCAAGTCATAGCGTTTACCATCCATCTAATAACATTTTTTAGCCGGCTCATACTACACCCCGCTTTCCTTTTTATTCTCCTAAATATTGTTGAAAGTTAGCATCAATTACAAAAGCTAATTCCTCTCCTATCAAACTAGTATCCGATTCATCATAACTACTATCATTTAACCAATTCAACGATATTTGTAAATTTTTTACTCGATTTTGACTACTTACACTTATCACCCCAGAATAAGTATTCGTAGATAATGCTTGATTCGTATCCGTATCCATAATACTAAAATAAATATTTGGATAATCCTCGATTACCGAATCATCTATTGATAATGCATACGCAACAGATACATCGCATCCAGAAGTGTCTATTTCAATATCAAATGTAGCACTTCTGCCAGGTGCAAAATAACCATCATCCGTATGCGAATTAACGCTGTAAGTAAAATCGCTCAATGTAATCGTATCTTGTAAAGAAATATCTACATCATTTACTTCTATTCTCCATTTACCTATATCCTGTTCTACTTCACCAGTTGCATCTGTTTCAAACAATGCATACGTATCCATCAATACCAAAATAGCGATAAGCAATATCGCTATACTAAGAAGATACAGTACTCTTTTCATTTTCCCCATCATCACGATCGCTCTTAGCAAAATCAATAATCATCATTATTTCATATATTATTGCAAATAAGGTAGGAAAAATTATCAAAAACATAAATCCCCATTTAGAAGTAAACACTGCTAATATTTTTCCCATATTATGAATAACTTTTGTCGTATCAGTCTTACCAATAATATAATCGCTTGATACTGGTGAATTATCTAATGTATAAGTATACTGATTTCTAGATATTTCTTCTTTCTTTTGTACTTCATTCATAAATACAAATATTGAACTATCCATAGCACTATTATAATAAAAAACCTTATCTCCAACATCAATCTTAGAATCACTATTTCTCTTGATTATTAATAGATCACCTTCTACATAATCAGGTTCCATCTCATCACTATCGACAATTAAAAATGTATTTTTCCCAAATACTGTAACGCTAAAATCATTATATGATAATAGACATATTGTGACAAAAATTGCAACTAAAAACCATGCTACTATCACAATATCAATTAAAAAACTCCCTATTTTTTTCATTTAAATCAATCCTCCTACTTTTATACATAATATATTTTATCATAATATACAATTTTTTTAAAGAAATTTAACACATTTTCTCTCAAAAATAAAAAGTCTAATTATTAAAATTAGACCTTTAATCATTCTTAGCTTTTCCTAGTGTAATTGTTGTTTTTTGAATTTTACCACTACGATAATATGTAATATCTATTTTTTCTCCAACTTCATGCTTATATAACTCATATCTAAATTCAGCAATACTACTAGTCTCTTCTTCTCCAATAGCTACGATTATATCTCCCTTTTTAAGTCCACCCTTATCAGCAGGGCTACCATTTTCAACAGAAACAATAGCTACACCTTCATCGATATCTTCAGGAATAGTTATTCTATTTTGCCATAAATAATACTCATTAGTTAAATCCAACATACTAATTCCAATATATGGTCTAACTATCTCGCCACCATCTTCAATTATTGAAGCATATTTTAAAGCATCCTCAATTGGAATAGCAAACCCCATTCCTTCTACTTCATCCTGAACAATTTTTAAAGATATAATACCGATAACTTTACCAGAAACATCACATAATGGACCACCAGAATTACCAGGATTAACTGCTGCATCTATTTGCATAACCTTCATATAATAATCTGTTGTCGTAGAATTAGATATAGATACCTCAACCATCCTATCTTTACCAGATAAAATACCTTTAGTAACTGTTCCCTTATATGTAAGTCCCATTGGACTACCAACAGTAAATATCGTATCACCTAATTTCAAAGTTTCGTTATCGCCAATTTCCACTATTTCATAATTATCATCCTTAATAGTTAAAACAGCAATATCAGCATACTTATCACTACCGATAACCTTAGCTTCTATTTTCTTATCATTATCATTAAATTCAACCATTACTTTATCTGCATTTTCAATAACATGATTATTAGTCATAATATAAGCTTTATCGCCACTTTTTTTATAAATAAAACCTGTACCTGTCGATAAAACACTTCCACCTTTTGAAGCAGTAATTGCCAACGTTGAATTATATACCTTATCAACAGAAGAAGAAATGCTATTCTCCACCAATTCACTTGTTGTAATATTTTTAACTACCTGTTCAACACTCACAGTTTGACTTATCAAATAAGCTCCTAACATTCCACACACAAAAGATAGCAATATACTTATTGTAAGTATTAATCCCGTATGATTTTTTTCTTTCTTAATTACTTTTTTATTATCTATTATTGTTTTTTCATCATTCATTTCTAACACCTCACATTTCAATAATATCCATATAATTCTTAGGAATTCCCATCGTATCAAGTATCTTTTCAACAGGAATAGAATCAATTCTACCACTTAATTTTTCAAATTCATATTCAAATTCCTTAATCATCAATCTAAATTCATCATCTTCAAGCATATATTTACATATAATAAACACTGCAAATATATCATCTTTTCCATAAATATATTCTTCATCCATCTTAAATATATTCAATTTCTTATGATATTCTGTATCTGGAATAACCCTCTCAGTTTTATGATCAAAAACTATATCCTCATGAGCACATAAATTACGATAATTAGAAAGAATTGGTAAAAAATCCTCTAAATATTCCACTGATACTCCAAATACTGAAGATACTTCCAATTTATCCTCTGGTTTTAAAATAGAAAATAGTTCACACACCATTCCAAAAGATAATACCTTTACCAATATCCACAAAGGAATATATCCATAATTTTTCAAATAGTGCATCGTTGCATTATGCCTAGAAGTATTAATCCTAATCTGTCTTTTCATCTTATCAATAACATCTTTTACTCTTCTTTTTCTCTCAGGATTATCATCAAAATTTCTAAAATTCAAGTAATCCTTTTCTTTATAACCATACTTCTTAGACATTTGATAAGAAATAACAGATTTAAGTCTATTTTCAATTATTAATAAATTTTTAAACAATATATTTCTAGAGTATCTATCAAACAAGAACAAAGAATATAATTCCTCAAAAGTAGCACCAGACACAAAAGTCCTATCAGTTGGTGAATTCATAAACAAATGTCTATATCCATTTAAAAAGAAATAATTCTCTTTAAGAAGGATATTTTCAGCTTTATCTACATCACTAACAATTAATCCCTTTTTCTTTAAAATATCAACTTGTTCCTTGATAGTTTTAAATTCTTTTACCACTAGTATCACCATATTAAAGTATATCACAAAACCTAGAAAAAATATATCTTTTTTATTCTAGATATAATTAAAAAAGATAAACTAAATAAGTTTATCTCTCACATACATATATACTTTATTCTCAGTAAATACCTTAATTTTAGCCTTTTTTGTAAATTTTATAAATCCAATATCTTCAATAACTAAATCTTGATTATTACCAACAGTATATTCAGTATAATCTAATTCCTTAAGTCTTGGATTACTTAAACTAATCCTACTGATATCCAAATTATTAGACATGTATAGTGTCATACTAGATTTATCAGTCTCGTATTCAATTCTTAAATAATTATCGATAAGTATTGCCCCATTACCACTAATTTGCATAGTAATAGGTTTAATCTCTTTTTTAGAATTAATCTTTTTAATTCCCTTATTATCCATAAAATTAATGATACTATTATCGATTACTATTCCTGGAGTATCTTTAATTTTTAAAGAACCAATCTTCTCATCAACAACACCTAATGTTGTAGATGGAAAATTACTCATTGTTATATTTCCTTTATAGCCATTATAACTTTTAACCATTTCATTAATTAATGTTGACTTACCACTATTAGTAATACCTACAAAATATATTTTCTTGCCTTTATATTTTTCTAATTTATTATATAAAACATCTAAATTATATTTTTTACTTGCACTGACAACCACAATATCCTTAATATTATTATATCTCTCTTTTATATAACTAATAATCTTATTATCCTTAATTGATTTAGGCATCACATCTCTTTTAGTTAAAACTAAAATCACCTGTTTAAATCGTCCTATATAATCTAGATTTAAAGTAAGTAAACTAGAGACATAAACTACAACATCAGTGTCTTTTATCTTGTTTAAAATACTCATATAATCAACATTAGTCTTTTCAGTTAATTTATTCTGTCCATAATTTTTAATAATAAAGCAGCGTTCACAAATTACATAATCCATATCTTCAACATAACCATCTTTATGCTTGTCAACATTCTGTAATTCTACTCCGCATCCTATACATTTACTCATAATATTTTCCCCTTTTTAGTATTCCTTTTTTCTCCAGCTGATGGTATTTAATTTTTTCTAATTTCCTAAACACTAGTTTAGTTAATATCATATCATCCAAACTCATTGGATTAACCAATATTGTTTTAATTCCTACTCTATTACCACCTAAAATATCCTTATACAATTGGTCACCAATTATAACAACTTCCGATAATTTGTAATTAAATAGTTTCAATATTTTTAAAAAATTCTTTTTATTTGGTTTACCAGCTCTTGCCAATGAATCGACGTTTAATTCCCTCTTAAATGGATATATTCTTTTTTTAGGAGCATTTGAAAATATAATTATCTTAAATCCCATATCTTTTAAATCTTCAAACAATCCCTTTAATTTATCATTAGGTTCCTTATCCTTATATGGAACACAAGTATTATCTAAATCAAATAAAATACATTTTATTCCACTATCTAATAACTTTTCATAATCTATATGATATATACTTTTTTGATACATATCAGGTATAAAATTATCCATATATTACCCCTTTATTTATATAATCCAATTTTCTTTTTCATTGCTTCAAACTTATTCTTAGCAATTTCTCTAACTTCGCTAGCACCTCTATCTAATATTTGATCTAATTCATTACCATTAACAAGTTCATTATATCTTTTCTGAATAGTTGTTAAAAATTCACATACAACATCAGCCACAGCACGCTTAAATTCTCCATAGTTACTATTCTTAAATTTTTCTTCAATAACTTCAATTCTCTCATTAGTTAATGATGAATATATATTAATTAAATTAGAAATACCTGGTTTATTTTCAGGATCATACTTAACTGACATTTCTGAATCAGTCGTAGCTCCCATTATTTTCTTTCTAGCTACTTCTGGAGCATCCAAAAGACCAATTACACCTTTAGGGTTATCTTCAGTCTTACTCATCTTCTTAGTTGGGTCAACCAAATCCATAATTTTAGTACCTACAGAAGTAATCATAGGCTCAGGTATTTTAAAAGTTTCACCATACTTCTTATTAAATCTAATAGCAATATCTCTTGTAAGTTCAACATGTTGCTTTTGATCTATTCCTACAGGAACATAATCTGCATCGACAGCTAATATATCTGTAGCCATCAAAACCGGATATGTAAGTAATCCTACAGTAAAATTATCATTTTGCTTACTCTTTTCTTTAAATTGAATCATCCTTGATAATTCCCCATAATATGAGTTACATTCAAGCAACCAAGATATAGATGGAATATATTCAATTTCAGATTGTAAATAAATAACATTTTTATCTGGATTAATACCACATGCTAAATACAAAGCAATAAAATCACGAATATTTTTATGTAATTCATTACTATCATTAGGAACTGTTATTGCATGCATATCAGCAATAAATAAATAACTCTTATATTCTTCTTGCATCTTAACCATTTGACTAATTGACCCAATATAGTTTCCTAATGTTAAACTACCAGTTGGTTTTAATCCTGTAAGTATCGTTTTTTTCATCTATATCACTCATTTCTTTAATAATTATATCTTATTTTTTATCTTTAGTAAAGTTATTCACTTTATCATTTATCTTAGTAATCTTATCATTAACTTTGTCAATATCTATTCCCTTAAAATTACAATCATCACTAATTTTATATTTTTTCTTCATATCAATAATTCTATTTACTGATTCATCCAACTTTTCATCATTTAAAAATAATTTATTAGCCTTATTCATTATCCTAATACCTGTTTTAAGACTATTAATTTTTACTAGAATTATATCTTCATGAGCTTCTCTAGCTTTTTTTAAATAATTATATCGATAAAATATATTCCTAGAAAGCATCTTTATTTCATCAGTAACTATTAATCCATCATAGTAATTTCTTACATAATTATCAATAAATTTCCTAGATATACTTGCTGGTAATAATCCTGTAAGCTTTCTAATTATTATATGTCCTAACATCATACCATCAATATCTTTATTATTATAAAATGGCTTAATATGCCTATCTAAAACGCTTTTATAATTAATAACGTAAGGTATCCAAAAATGTGAATCTTTATCTGATATCCCATGACCAGGAAAATGTTTACCGACAGCTAACACATTTTCTTCTTTCATAGCATTCACATAAATTTTAGAACATTCACTAACATCATCTACATTGCCATAAAAACATCTCTTATAAAGAATATTTGATTTTTCATAATCACATATATCCATAACCGGAGCGAAATTCATATTAATTCCACTATTTTTAAGAATATTACCTAGTACTTTAGCTCCTTCATAAACAAGTGCTTTATCTTTTTTTGATAATTCATACATATTCTTTAAATTTACTATTTCTTTAGGGAATCTATTAACCCTACCACCTTCTTGATCTATAGCAATAAAAAGTGGTAATTTATTATTTTTATTTGCCTTTTTTATTTTTTTTATAATTTCTATCATTTCACTATAATCAGTATAGTTCTTCTTATATAAAATAACTCCGCCAATGGCATATTCACAAATCAAATAGATAATATCATCTATATTTTCATTATCTATTCCTATAATGAATCTTTGCCCTATTTTTTCCTTAATAGTCATTATGGCATCACCTAGATTTATTATATATTATATTTAATCTTTAGTAAAGAAAAAAGCACGTAAGTGCTTACATGCTATTCACTCGTAACTTGATATAAATAATATTCATTCGTATCATCTTGTCTAAATTCATATGTAACCGTCTTATCGACAGTTTTTAGTTCTTCATTATCATAATAAGATACTGTTTGAGTATCAATAACTTTAATTGTAATATCGTCATAACTGGTTGTAATATTATGAGTAATATCAAATTCCTCACCATTAGCAAAGGCAGGAACCTCTAAATCCTTTCGATCAGGGAACAAATATTCATCTTCAAAACTATAATCCGTCTTTAACAAACTATCATTTCCATCTACACTAGTCACAAAATAATCTGTAATATTTCCACCTAGATTATATATCTTAAATATCTTTGAAACATCATCTTTAGCTATCGTAACACAATGAGTTCCCTCACATACATCTTCAGGTAATACAGTAAACAAATCATTTTGATTTGCATAATATGATATTATTTCCTTTGCATAATCTTGATAATTACTATTTGAAACATAATAATTAAGTATATTATTATTACTAATATAGCGTGTTGGCGCAACACCAACAATATTAAGTACTTTATTTAACACCGCTAATTCAACTGAAGTATTCTCAATCACATTATTATTCAAAAATTCTTCTACAGTTGTATCTGTATTATCAGAAGTTGATACCTTTCCTTTACCAAACATCTGATAACAAACAAAGCCAATACCAATACCTAAAGCTGTTAATAAAACAAATATTAGCACCTTAAGTAATGGACTAAGTCCTTTTTTCTTTTCAGGCTCACTTGGTGGTAATGGTTGTGGTGTCACTTGTTGTGATATTGCTGGTTGTGGTGCAACCGCCTCAGAAGCCACATTATTATTTTGAATACCGGCAGATTCAAGTTGACTACTAGATATGCTTCCAATTTCATTCACTTCAGGTGCTGGAATACTACTAACTATACTGCCTAATGTTGGTTGCATATTTTCATTTGGATTAATAGGCTGCGGTAGTGGTTGTCCTGTATCAGGCGTACTTTGTGGTATATTAAATTTTACCATAGAGCCTAAAGTATCATTGTTTACTGCCACCGTTTGAACTGGTGAAGGATTTTGTTGTGGCATTGCTGGTTCTGAAACCACCTGTTCATTAACTTGTGGAGAAACACCATTTTGTGTAGTCATTCCATTATCAAATACCGGTCCATTATTAATAGGCATATTATTATTATTTTGCCCCATATTCATACTATTTTGATCCATAAATCACACTACCCTTCTAGCTAATTATACAATAATAAGTAAATTCAAGCAAGCATAATATTTATATTTAGTAAAAAAACGGATATTATCCGTTTAAAATTCAATTACTCTTGGCTCCCCACCAAAAGAAGCAATTACTGCCTTGCCACTCTCAAAAAATAACACTGCTGTATTTTCATCATTTTCATCATACATGCTTCTTAAATCAGGATTCTTATCTAACATATCCTTCTTTGCTTCTACTCTATCATCTATTTTTAACCTTCCTGATACACGAATCCATCTTCCATCTTTAAATCCACATAATTCCACTTTATTATTTTTTTCAATTTGCTTATAAACATCTTTTTTCTTACCCGTCTGAATATACAAATGATTATCAAATATTTCAGCTGTACCAAACGGTCTAACCCTAGGTTGATCACCATCTACTGTTGCTAAATAATAAACTCCGCAATCATGTAAAAATTCTTGAACTTCTTTCATTAATTATCCACTCCTTTAAAACTATTATATCAAATATTTATTATTTTTTATAAAAATACTATCATATAATCTAATAGGTGATAAAATGTTATTACATATTCTTGGATATCTTGCCAATAATTTAATCTTTTTTACTGGTTCTTACTCAAACAATGTATTTCCAGAACAATTATCAAAAGAAGAAGAAACATTATTATTAAATAAAATGCACAAAGGTGATAAATTAGCTAGAAATAAACTAATAGAGCATAATTTAAGACTAGTAGCTCATATTGTAAAAAAGTTTGAAACCCCTAATCAAGATATTGATGATTTAATTGGTATAGGTACAGTTGGTCTTATAAAAGGTATCGATACATACTCTGAAAATAAAAAAGTAAAACTAGCCACATACGCTGCCAAATGTGCTGAAAACGAAATACTTATGTACTTTAGAGCTGATAAAAAGAATAGTAAAAATGTTAGTTTATATGATGAAATAAGTTATGATAAAGAAGGTAATAAAATAACTATTTTAGATATTTTAAAAACCAATGATATCGATTACACCGAAGAAATATACAAAAATGACAATATTAAACTATTATATAAATATTTATCGGTATTAACAAAAAGAGAAAAAGATATTATCGAAGCAAGATATGGTCTAAATGGTAAAGAAGAACAAACCCAAAAAGAAATAGCTAGCAAGTTACATATATCAAGAAGTTATGTATCAAGATTAGAAAAAAGAGCTACAACTAAAATATTACGTGAATTCCTAAAAAACGAGCAAAATTTAGGCAAATAATTGACATTATAACTATTTTATAGTAAAATTATGAATTGTAATTTGAGGAGGGATATTATGGCAACTAAAGTAACAAGTAAAAAAGCAAGAAGTGTCAACAATAGACCAAACTGCTTAAAAATAACTAAAAGAAAACAAAAAGTTAATTTACAAAAAGTAACTGATGAAAATGGCAATAAAGTAAGAACTAGTGCTAGAGAAGCAAGAAGCATGAAAAAAAATAATAAATAAAAGAGTGTTAATAATTAA
>CAMZBG010000030.1 GCA_947304495.1 uncultured Clostridia bacterium
ATAAAATTCTCTAATTCTGATTCTAGCATGACTAGTTTGAGCTATTTCAAGCCATTCTTCTCTAGGTCCTAAAGATGAATTATCAGTAATTATTCTTACTCTATCTTTATTTCTTAGTTTGTAATCTAGTGGTACATATTCGCCATTAACTTGAGCTGCTACCATAGTATTACCAACGTCTGTGTGTATTTTATAAGCAAAATCAATTGGTGTGGAATTTTTTGGTAATTCTATTATATCTCCTTTAGTCGTATAAACATATACTTTATCAGAGAGTAGTTCACTTTTAACTTGACTAACAAAATCCCTACTATCACTAAACATAGCAATAATATCAATTAAGGATTCCATAAATTGATAATTATTTCTTAAATCTTCTTGCATAGTATTTCTGGCATCACCTTGCATCATATACCAGTTAGTGGTAATTCCAAACGAGGCTATTTTATCCATTTCTGGTGTTCTAATCTGGGTTTGGACTAATCTATCTTCTGGACCAAAGACAGTCGTGTGAAGTGATTGATACCTATTTGGTTTAGGATTACTAATATAATCTTTAAATCTACCGTTGATTGGATGATATAAACTGTGGACTATTCCTAATGCAATATAACAATTATCTATTTCATCAACAATTATTTTTAGGGCAAATAAATCGTGAATGTCAGATAATTTATTTACACCATTTGTTTGTCTTTGTTTATATATTCCATATATATTTTTAATTCTTAATTTTAGTTCATTAGGAATACCTTTATCATCTAAAAATTGTTTTATTTTAAGAAGCATTTCTTGTAAACAGTCATGACTTTCGATTTCAATTCTTTGTCTTTTTTCTTCAATTTCTTTATATGTATCAGGTTTTAAGTATTTAAATGATAAGTCTTCAAGTTCACTTTTTATTTTATAAGCACCAATATAATATGCTATAGGGACAAATATTTCCATAGTTTCTAAGGAGTTTTCTTCTTGTTTTATTTTGCTTTTATATTGCAATGTACGCATGTTATGAAGTCTATCAGCAAGTTTAATAATGATAATTCTAATATCAGTAGTAATACTGGTTATAAGCTTTCTTATATTAGCAAAATCGGCTTCATCTGCTGACAAAAAATCTAATTTAGATAATTTGGTAACACCATCGACAAGACTAGCGATATCAGGATTAAATAAGAAGGCTATTTCTTCTTTGGTAGCTTTAGTATCTTCAAGGGTATCATGAAGTAGTCCAGCGCAGATAGTATCGGCATCAGCATGCATTTGGGCTAGAATATAAGCAACGTTTACGGGATGGATAATATATGGTTCTCCACTTTGCCTAGTCTGTGTTCCATGCATTGTTTTAGCATATTCATAGGCCTTTCTTATCATTTTCTTTTCTTCTTCAGTATAAGAATCTATCAGCAAGAGTAAATCATCGATTGTCATTTATAACACCTCCATTTGATAATGAAAAAACGGCATGGGCTTTTTGAACCCTTTATGCCGTTTTAAAACTCATTAATTCTGTTTGAAAGCATGCATGTGCAAAGAAAGCATACAGATTTGCAGCATTTATATGTAATATTATAATTATTAATATAGAGGCTTTTATCTAAATACTTCATAGCAACCATGCTCCTTCAAATAATTTAAATACAATTTATCAAATTTTTTTGAAGTTGTCAAGTGATTTTTTATTTTTTTATTGCTTCTAATTTATTAATCTT
The DNA here is from genome assembly GCA_947304495.1 of uncultured Clostridia bacterium. The sequence continues at coordinate 1,710 of CAMZBG010000030.1, forward strand.
TATTCCTCTATTATAAAATTTACTTTCATATTCAGTCATAATATTATCTTCAGATAAACAATCTAAATCATTTGTTTTATAGATAATATCATATCCATATGTAGTTAAACTATCTAGTGAATAATTAAATAATAGGATGTTATCGGTTTTCATTATGATTCTTTTTCTAGCTTTAAAGATATCATCATAAATACTTAAAAATTCAGGACTAGTTAATCTTCTTCTGGCATGTCTATCTTTAGGCCATGGATCAGAAAAATTTAGATAGATAGTATCAATTTCATGATTAAATACTTCTTTTAGTCTTTTAGCATCCATTCTAACTATTTTTAGATTATTTAATTCTAATTCATTAGATTTTTGAATAGCTCTAACTATTACACTGTCATATTTTTCAATACCTATAAAATTAATGTTAGGATATCTTTTAGCATTTTCAATGATAAAGTTACCTTTACCCATACCTATTTCTACATATATAGGATTATTGTTATTAAAGATTTTATGCCAAGAATTAATATGTTCATAAGGATCACTAACATAGTATTTTCCTTTAACAATTATTTCATTAGCACCTTTGACATTTTTAAGTCTCATTGTATCACCACAGTTTTATTTTATCATAAACTTAAGAAAAAAGTATAAATATTAATTTATACTTATTCTTTAGTTTCAGTATCTAATTCAACTTTATTAATCTTATAATTATCTTTTGAATCATTAATAATTAGATTATCAATAAATAAGGTTGCTTTAAAGTCTTTAATAGATAATTCAATAGCTTCTTTAACATCTTTTGAAAGGTCAATATTTAATTCTTTAACAATTGTTTTTAGTGATAGATTATTGTTAGATTTTTCTCCTCTTACGATACTGATTATTTCACACATTAGATCTCCATTAGTTACTTCTTTTTCAAATGAATAAGATAGTGGATTAATTTCAGTTATGTGAATAGATTTTTTATCATGATAGATATCTTGATAAATTTCTTCAGTTATATATGGGAAGAAAATACTAAAGTCTTGTAATAATTTATATAGTAAGATATATATTGTTTTTTGACCGGAATATCTTGGTTCATCGCCAAATTCTTCTGGTCTATATAATCTATGTTTAACGATTTCAATATAGTTATCACAAAAATTCCAGAAGAATTTTTCTAAGATATTTAGCGCTAAACCTATTTCATAGTTTTCTAAATACTTTAGATATTCTTTTTCCATATTCATGAAATTACCAATAATCCATTTATCAACATATTCAAAGTTATCAAATTCTTTATCTTGATAATCTTCTAGATGCATTTGGATAAATTTAGATACATTCCATATTTTATTAACTAATTTTTTGCCACGTAATAATGTTTCTTCACTATAGGTAATATCTGTTCCTAACCTACCAGAAGCAGCCCAGTATCTGATAACATCAGCAGAATAATCTCTAATTAAATCGATTGGCTCAACTTTAGAATTTCCTTTACTCTTACTGATTTTTTCACCTTTACTAGCAAGAACAAAACCAGATATCATTACATTATCCCAAGGTCTTATACCAAAGTGATAGAAACTTTTAACAATGGTATAGAAATCCCAAGTTCTAATTATTTCTGAAGCATTGCATCTTAAACTCATTGGTTTTAAGATGTTTTCATAATTATCTTTTTCACCATACTTCATATTGATAAGTGGCGTTACAGATGAAGTAGCCCATGTATCCATAACATCTGATTCTGGAATAAATTCAGAACAATTACATTTTGGACATTTAGTTACTTTTGGTTTATCTGTTAAAGGATTTACTGGTAAATCTTCTTTGCTAGCAAATATAGGTTCACCACAATCTTTACAATACCATACAGGGAATGGAACGCCAAAATATCTTTGTCTTGAAATACACCAGTCCCAAGCAACATTGTTTACCCACTCTTCATATCTAGCATGCATATGAGATGGATACCATTTGATTTCATTACCAATTTTTAAGAAATCTTCTTTATGATTCATAATATCTATGAACCATTGGTTCATAATGGCATATTCAACTTCTTTACCACATCTTTCATGGGTTTGTACTTCGTGTTCTAATTCATCTATTTTAACGATATAGCCACCGGCTTGTAAGTCTTCAATAATTTGTTTTCTAGCTTCTTTTATTTTCATACCGCCATAATTAGGAACAGAATCTATTAGTCTACCATCATTAGTGAAGATATATTTAAGTGGTAAATTATATTTCTTCCACCATTCGATATCGGTTTGATCACCAAAAGTACAGCACATAACAACACCGGTTCCTTTATCAATAGCTACTTTTTCATCAGCTAAGATAGGTACTTCAACATCGATAATAGGAATAATGGCTGTCTTACCAATTAAATGATTATGTTTTTCATCGTTTGGATTTACAAATACACAAACGATAGCTGGTAATAATTCTGGTCTAGTTGTAGCAATAGTGAATTCTTCATTGTCTTCTTTGGTCTTAAAATTAACATAATTAAATGTTGTTTTTATTGTTTTAGTTTCAAGTTCAGCTTGAGCAATTGAAGTTAAACATTCATTACACCATAGGGCTGGACTTTCTTTATGATAACAGTGTCCTTTATCAATTAAATCTAAGAAAGATGTTTGGCTAATTTTTATTGTCGATGGGCTAACTGTTTTATAGCATAGTTGCCAATCGGTACTTACACCTAATTTAGAGAATAATTCTTTAAATTCAGTTTCATATTTATCTGTTGTTTCATAACACAAAGCTGAGAATTTTTCTCTTCCTATTTCATGAGCTTTCATTCCTTGCTCTTTCTCAACTAATCTTTCTGATGGTAAGCCATTATCATCAAAACCAAATGGATAGAAAACATTATAGCCAGTCATTCTTTTATATCTAGCTATCATTTCAGCTTGAGAATATGAAAATATATGGCCAATATGAATTTTACCATTAACGGTTGGCGGTGGTGTATCTATTGAATATACCTTCCTTTTATCTGGATTAAATTCATAAATTTTATTTTCACGCCAATAGTTTAACCATTTTTCTTCCTTTACTGTTGGATCATATTTTTTGTCTAACATTTTATCCCTTCTTTCATATAAAAAGTTCATCCTTAGCTAAGGATGAACATTAGTCCACGATACCACCTTAATTCATATTATTAAAATAATATGCATCTCGATACTTTAACGCAGTAATACGTTATTTCTTACTTGTTTTCAGAAATAATGCTCCCAAGCTACCTTCAATTATTATTTATACAAACTTTCACCAAATGTTTGCTCTCTAAAATAAATAGATAATTTACTCCTCTTGTTCACAGCAACTGCTAATATTATATCAAAAAAGATATAGATATTCAACATAATAATTATTTTTTCATAACAAAAAGCATAAATATTACTATTTATACCCTTTCTTTTCATATTCTTCATATAAAGTTTTGAATCTATTAAAGTGAACTATTTCTCTTTGCCTTAAAAATAATAATACATCAATGACATCTTGATCTTTAGTTAAGTTAATTAGATTTTCATAAACAGCTCTTGCTTTTTGTTCGGCAGCCATATCTTCAGATAAATCAGCAAGGGGATCTCCAGTTGTTGCAAAATATGCTACCGTAAATGGTACACCATTAGCATCTGTCGGATACAAACCTTTACCATGTTCAGCATAATGACAATCTAATCCTGCTTCCTTTAATTCTTCTAAAGTGGCATCTTTCATAAGTTGATAGATCATAGTACTGATTATTTCTACATGAGCAAGTTCTTCAGTACCAATATCTGTTAACAATGCTTTACCTTTATCATCAGGCATGGTATAGCGTTGATTTAGGTATCTAAAAGCAGCTGCTAATTCACCATTACTTCCACCATATTGAGTAACTAAATATTTAGCCATACGTAAATCTTTCTTTTTAATATTGACTGGATATTCTAAGGTTTTAACATATTTCCACATTAGTTTCCCATCTCCCATGGCCATGGACTATTTATCCAAGTCCAATTATTCATATCTTTTAAGCCATCACATGACAAAGCTCCAAAATTCTTTTCATATTCACTAATTAGTTTTTTCTTTTCAGATAGATATTTATTATAGAGACTAATCATATTTGTATCTTCAGGATGAGTATCTAGATATAATTCTAGTTCAGTTAGCGCAAAGTTATATTTTAATATATTATATAAAACTTCATCTCTTTTATTTGTAGGAACTAAATCACGATACTTATAATTCTTATATGGATTATATAGATTATTAAATAGATTTCCTCTTAAGAAGCCGTTTTTAGGATCACTTAAATCATTACTAACAGTATTAGGTAACATGTTAGGAATAAAACTATTATTGAATTCGTTATACCAATCATTTGGTATTTCATAAAAATTATTATTCATTTTTTCCTCCCATTTTATATTATGTTATCTAGTCGATAGTGTATAGGCAAAAAACTATAACATATAAAAGCCATTATTTTGTTCATTATTATTATTTAATTCATTTTCTAATTTAGCTATTTTTTGTTCTAGTACTTTAATACGATTATCAAACTCAGTTAGTTTATTTAAGAGATTATTATTAAAATCTATATTAGGTATTATATTATTCATATAAGGAATTTGATTAGGAAAAAAATTCATATATATCACTTCCATAATATTTTATGTAATTATTTTTAAAAGTTTAAAAAAGAAGTTAGTTTATTCACTAACTTCTTCATTTTTTGCTTCTTTTACTTCTTCTTTTTTAGGTTTATTCTTTAGTAGTAATTCTTTTCTTGATAAGTTTAATTTACCTTTTTTATCATAGCCTGTAGCAATAGCTAAGACTTCATCGCCGACACTAACAACATCACTTGTTTTATTAACTCTATTTAAATCCAATTGAGAAATATGAATTAATCCTTCACAACCTGGCCACAATTCAACAAAAGCGCCAAAGTCTTGAACATCGACAACTTTACAGTTATATGTTTTACCCATTTCAACTTCACGAGCAATGTTTTCAATTCTTTCTCTAGTCTTATCGATAATTGCTTGATCCATATGATAGATTGTTACTGTACCATCATCGGCTAAATCAACTTTAACAGCTTTATCATCATTAACAGAGATAACATCACTACATTCTTGAATTATCTTAGTAATCATTTCACCACCACGACCAATAACATCTTTAATCTTTTCAGGATTAATAGTAAAGATACATGTCTTTGGTGCATATTTAGATACTTCTTTACGAGGTTCTGGAATAGTAGATTCAATAACATCTAAGATTTGCATTCTAGCTTTTTTAGCTTGAGCTAGGGCTTCTTTTAGGATTTCTTTATTGATACCACTAATCTTGATATCCATTTGTAAAGCAGTAATACCATTTCTTGATCCAGCTACTTTAAAGTCCATATCACCAAGATGGTCTTCAAGGCCTTGGATATCAGTTAAAACGGTATATTCTTCGCCACTAGTAATAAGACCCATTGCGATACCAGCAACCGGTGTTTTAATTGGTACACCAGCAGCCATTAGCGCCATACATCCAGCACAGATAGTAGCCTGGCTAGATGAACCATTTGATTCAAGAATTTCAGATACTACTCTAATCGTATATGGGAATTCTGTTTCATCAGGAATAACATATGATAAAGCTCTTTCACCTAGAGCGCCATGACCAATTTCTCTTCTGCCTGGAGCACCATATCTACCAGTTTCACCAACAGAGAATGCTGGGAAGTTATAATGTAACATAAATCTCTTTTCATCTTCAATGCCAAGGCCATCTAATATTTGATGTTCGCCTAAAGCACCTAAAGTAACAGTGGCTAAACTTTGAGTTTGTCCTCTAGTAAATAGTGCAGAACCATGTGTTCTTGGTAACAAATCAATTTCAGCAGATAATGGTCTAATTTCATCCATCTTTCTGCCATCAGCACGTGTATGTTCTAAAACAGTTATATTTCTGAATATTTCATATTCGACATCACTAAAGACAAGTAATACTTTAGTAATTAGTTCTTTATATTCTTCTGGCTTCATTGTATCTTCATACATACTGCGATACTTCTCTACCAAGTCTTCCTTAACTTTATCCAAAGCTTCATATTTTTCAATCTTATCCATGATTCTAAGTGAAGAATCAATTCTATCACGGCAGAAATCATCAACTTCTTTTCTAAGTTCATCAGTTATTTCTAACTTTTCATATTCCATCTTTGGAACACCGATAGCTGCAATTATTTCTTCTTCAAAAGCAATAAGTTCTTTAATAGCTTCATGTCCAAACATTAATGCTTCTAACATATCATCTTCAGATACTTCTTTAGCACCAGCTTCAACCATATTAATAGCTTCTTTGGTACCGGCTACGGTTAAATCAATATCTGACTCTTCAGCTTCTTCAACGGTTGGATTAATGATAAAATTACCATTTATTCTTCCTACTTTAACAGCAGCAACTGGTCCATTAAATGGTATTTTACTAATAGATACACTTAGTGATGAACCAAATAGTGCAGTAAGTTCTGGAGAATTATCTTTATCAACAGATAAGATAGTATTAACTACTTGTACTTCATTTCTAAAATCTTCTGGAAATAAAGGACGAAGTGGTCTATCAATCATTCTGGCAGCTAAAGTTGCAGCATCTGTTGGTCTTCCTTCTCTTTTAATAAAGCCTCCTGGTATCTTACCTACAGAATATAGTTTTTCATTATATAAAACCATAAGTGGAAAGAAATCAGATAATAAATTAGCAGTGTTAGAAACAACTGATGTCGATAAAACAACAGTATCTCCATATCTAACTAAAACAGCTCCATGTGCTTGTTTAGCAACCTCTCCGTGTTCAACAACCAATTCACGACCCCTAAAATTCATCTTAAAAACTTTCTTTTCCATATTAACCTCTCTTCTCAAAACAAAGACACTCAAAAAAGAGTGCCTACTATTTACAATAATTATTTTCTAAGTCCAAGACTCTTAACAATTTCACGATATCTTTTTACATCAGTTTTAAGTAAGTAATTTAATAAACTTCTTCTTTTACCTACTTTGATTAAAAGACCTCTTTTAGAATGTTTGTCTTGTTGATTATTTTGTAAGTGTTCTGTTAGAGCATTGATTTCTTCAGTTAAGATAGCTATTTGTACTTCTGGAGAACCAGTATCTTTTTCGTCTCTAGCATACTTCTTAATAATCTTTGTTTTTGCTTCTTTAGTTAAAGCCATATTTATTCCTCCTTTTTTTTATTACACCCATATCCTAGCAGTCCGTAAGGAGTACGTAACCCCAAGGTATAGGAACAATATAATAATACACTATATTATGATATTATGCAAGTGTTTTTATTATTTTAGTATAAAATCTCGTCATCAGGAATCTCAGCAATTGGTCTACGATCGTAAGTTTTTCCATTAGCTTTTGCTTCTTCTCTTTGAAGATACCAATCAACATGTAATCTTGCACAAACCTTATACTGTTCTTCATTAATTCCTGGTGGATTGCCAAAGCCTTCAAATGATGAGATAGTAACACTTTGTAAATATTCCAATATACTTTTTATTTCTGGTGTTACAACACCTTTACTTTTGGCTAATGCCATCATTACAAAATGATAATATGCATAATATCTTTCATAATCGATTGGGATATAGTCTACACCACAATTACTAGCTTCACTTACTGGTATTTTTCCTTCTTCAATTAGTTTTAAAACACGTTCCATAGCTTTTGCTGCACAGGTTTCTGTTGCTATATTATCAGCTCTTCTAAAAATATATGCTGTTTTTAAATCTTGATTATTTCCCATATTTTCCTCCCAAAAAAATTAATCAATTAGTATTTTAAAGCAATCAATTAAATATGTCAAGAACAAAAAGGCTTATTCTTGAATTAATTTAGCGTGTAGAACTACTCTTTTAGCACCATTATCACTACATGTCGATAAAGTTAGGATTTTATCATTAGCTGATACTTCTACTTGATAAGCATAATTAGATCTTGATTTTATTGTTTCAATAAATTTAGTATATTCAGTATCATTAGGAAATTCGGTAGTAATATAATAGTCTTCTGGGTTTACTAAATAAGTAGAAAAAACTTGATAGTAATAAGTTTTCGCTTCAGTAATTAGCATTATTTTCTCATCGATACTTTGCCATTCATAATTTAATACTTTTTTTAAGGAACCAAACATCGAACCATCATTAGTATTATGCCCATAGATAATGATATTTTTATCAGTTTCATCAAACTTATTACGATAATCGGCAAATATCCATCCAGCTACTCCATATTCTTTATTAAAGTTATGGGATAAGTAATAGAGATTATCGTTTCCCCTTACTATAGCATAACTTATGTTAGTATTATCTACTTTAAGGTAAGCAATAGTATCATTATTTTGTTTTTTTAAGGAAGGGAAATCAATAATATATTTAGGTACTTTACTATCATTATCCATAATTTCAATATGTTTTTCTATTTCATTTTTTAACTTATCATTTTCATTAACACTTTTAAGCCATAAATAGATATTATAGCCTGAATAGATTAATCCTAAGGAAAAGATAATTATAAATGATACAATAAATATTCTTTTCTTTTTCATATATATTCACTATATAATATTATAACATATATAATTAATAAATATTAAAAAAAGCTCATTGCTGAGCTAAACTTCTTACTTTTCTTTCTAATGAATAATCTACTAGATAATCAATATGAGATTGAGTAGTATCAAAGATAGGAATAGTTATATCTTCTTGTTTGATTAACATTTCTATTTCAGTACAACCTAAGATAATACCTTCAATATGAAATTCTTTAATCATTTCATTAATAACACTAACATAGTAGGCTTTAGAGCTTTCTTTGATATCTCCTTTGCATAGTTCATCAAAAATAATTCGATCTATTTCATTAATTCTTTCTTCATCAGTAGGAGTAGATACAGTTAAGCCATTAGTTTCTAATCTACTTCTAAGGAAATCTTCAACCATCGTATATTTAGTTCCTAATAAGCCAACATTGGTTATGCCTTGTGCTTGACACTTTCCTGCTACACAATCAGCAATATGAATTAAAGGAACATTTATTTTGCTTTGTACATAATCAGCTACTTTATGAATTGTATTGGTAGCTATAGCTATATAATCAGCACCGGCATTTTCTAAAGTAATAGCAATATTGGCCATTTCTTCCCCTATTTTATCCCATTCATTATTTAGCATTAGGCTTCTTATTTCGGCAAAATTGACATTATAAATGAGCATTTTAGCACAAGTTAATCCTCCAGCTAAAGCATTTACACCGTTATTTATTCTTTCATAATAATGAATTGATGATTCATAACTCATACCACCAATAATTCCAATTGTTTTCATATTTTCTCCTTAATTTATATTAATCTTTACTTGCAAAAAAGACAAGATAATTCTTTTTATAATTAAATCTAATAGTTTCTCTTTCTTCAATTTTTAATATATTAAAAATATTTAAATAATGTTTTAAATCATCGATATCAAATAATCTAATTAGTTTTCCTTTATTTTGATAAAAGTGATGTTCTAAAACTTCAGCTGTATCTTTAATATTTTCATATCCTTGAATACCATTGACACTACCTATAAATAATCCACCTATTTTAAGAATTCTTTTTATTTCACTTATAAGATTTTTAGTATCTTTATCAGAAAAATAATGAATAGATAAATTGGCAAAAACTAAATCAAATTGACTATCTTTGAATGGTAATGGTTTTCGCATATCAGCCTTGACAATATTATCATTAAATTCATTTACTTTATTTAAGGCGATATCAGAAATATCTGATGATACAACTTCATATCCATATTCCATAAGTTTTTTAGAAAATTGGCCAATGCCACAGCCTAAATCTAGGCATGTTCCACCATTAGCAAAATAATTTTTATATTCGTCTATCCACATATCTTCTTCAAGGGTTTTATTTATATTTTCTTTCCAATATTCATCGTTACCAAAATAATCATTCATAATATCACTCCTATTTTAATAATTCAAATATTCAATATTTCCTGGTTCTTCTTCTACTTTATGAAGTCTAGATGTTATATGATTAACTTCACAATATCGATTTTTAAATTCAGCTTCTTTTTTAAGTAAGGCTCTCATATCACTGATGAATACTTTATATGTTTCATCTTCATAAAACATATTTTCAGGATTAGTTTCATCATATTTTTTAGATAATCTTTTTATCGTGTAATCTAAATATTCTTCAATTACTGTTTCAGGCATTCTTTCATGCGCTACGAAGAAACTTCTTATAAATACTATTTCAATTCTAGTATTTCTATCTGCAGACGAAATAAGCTTTCCGTATGTACTTCTTGGTTCATCTTCTTTTGATGATCTATGATCTTCAATGGCTTCTTTAATTGTTTGTCTTTGTTCATCATTAAAGAATTGTTTCATACCCTCATCAGCCATAAAATGTTTAGCAGCAATTAAATTATGAGTTTCATGATCTTCATATTTTCCCCAGTCATGACAAGCGGCGATGGCATACATCATATTATCATCTAATCCTAGTTTAAAGGTATCATTAAGGGCAAAACTTCTTCTGATAACTTCTAGAATGTGAGCTAAATTGTGACCACCATCATTTTTAGCATATTCGGGAAATATATTTTTTGATATATATGCTTTTAAATCTTCATTTACGTTTTTAGTATAATATGTTAATTCATCAATGTTGTTGGCTTCTAATATGGTATTTCTAAGGACATCAAATGGTTTATTATATTCATCTTTTACTTTGTTATATACGGCATATAATAATTCATCTAATGACATATTTGGATTATCCCTTTTTAATTCTTCAAAAATTTTCTTTAATTCTTTCATAATATTCTCTTTCTAATTATTTATTGCATGAAATAATATATCTTTTATTGATAATGACACTATCTAAGTTTGTTTTATAATTATTGATATTGCCACCTAAAATACCTTTTTGGAAATTAAGCATTAAATAAGAAATATCAACATTTTTTAATTCAATAATATCTTCATTTTCATTTGATAATGTACCAATGTATTCTAACAAATTGTCTCCTCTTGATGAAACGACAACCGTTATTTTTCCACCAATTAATGATTTATACATTTCATTCTCCTTTCTATGTCACTTTCATATTTATACCTCATATTTATTATAGCACAAAAAAAGTCCATTTTTTGGACTTTTATTATCTCTTACTAAATTGTGGAGCACGTCTAGCTGCTTTTAATCCTGGTTTCTTTCTTTCTTTGCTTCTTGGATCTCTAGTAACCATTCCAGCTTTCTTAAGAATTTTTCTATAGCTGTCTTCTCCGCCTTCGTTATCTTGGTCATATTCAAGTAATGCTCTAGTTATACCAAGTCTAATAGCACCAGTTTGTCCTGAGAATCCACCGCCAGTTACGTTACATTCAACATCAAATGTTTCTTCATTGTTAGTAAGTACTAATGGTTGTTTTAAATCCATTACTAGTACTGGAAATGGAAAATATTCATCTACGTCACGGCCATTAACAGTAATTTTACCTTTTCCTGGTCTTAAAATAACTCTAGCAACAGAACTTTTTCTTCTACCAGTTCCGCAAAACATTCTATTTTCTTTTTTATTTGCCATAATTATTCTCTCCCTACCTTAATTTCTTTTGGCATTTGTGCAGCATGTGGATGATTTTCTCCAGCATATACGTATAACTTCTTATACATTTGTCTTCCTAATCTATTGTGAGGAAGCATTCCTTTTACTGCTCTTTCTACCATTTCTACTGGGTAACTTTCTACCATTTCTTTAGCCGTTCTTGTTCTTAAGCCACCAGCATATCTACTGTGATTATAATATTTTTTACCTTCTAATTTGTTACCAGTTAATAATACTTTTTCAGCATTAATAATGATAATATTATCACCGCAATCAATATTAGGAGTATAAGTAACTTTGTGCTTACCTCTCAACATTGATGCAGCTTTAGCTGCTACTCTACCAAGTGGAATGTCTTTTGCATCGATTACATACCAATTTCTAGCAACAGTTTCTTTACTTTGCATAAATGTTTTCATTCTTTTCTCCTTTACTTATATTAATAATTATCTGCTTTAGTACGTGTTCCCAATACGTAAAAAAGAACAGATATAAAATGTACCGATTATGATTATATTAAAAAAATATTCTTTTGTCAAGAAAAAATGCCAA
>CAMZBG010000031.1 GCA_947304495.1 uncultured Clostridia bacterium
CTAACGAATCATTTAATGATATAAATGTAAAATTAGATGCCATTTTAACTTCATGCGGAATATCATCAGAAGCTGCCACTATTGGAAGTCCAATAGCTTCTGCTTCAACTAGGACTAATCCTAATCCCTCAAATACTGATGGAAATAAGAATATGTCCATTGAACTCATTAATGCTGGTACATCATCTCTAGCACCAAGCATTTGAACTGAGTCTTTTAAACCTAGTTCATTTATCTTATTAGTAATCTTTTCTCTATCTTCGCCTTCACCAACTAATAATAGTTCTGCATTAGGTTCAACTTTTTTTATTTCATTAAATACATCAAGTAAAAACATTTGGTTCTTTTGAAAATGTAGTCTTCCAACATTTCCAATAACTAATTTGTTTTCTGTACCTAGTTCTTTTCTGATTTTCTTATCAGCATCAGCACTATATTTAAATCTATCTAAGTCAATTGAGTTTTTAACTACCAATACTTTATTTCTAACTTTATCTGTATAAAACCAATTACTAGCATCATCAGAACATGACCAATAATCAGTTACATATGAATCTAAATTTTGTTTATATATTCTATGTAATATACCTTTTATTTTAGACCCCATATTTTGAGAATTATGTGCATGTATAATTCTCTTTTTGATTCCATACTTTTTAGCTAATTTAAAATAATCTAGATTTGTTATATTACAAAAGTTTACCCAAATAGAACTGTATTCACTTGCATGTTCCTTAAAGAAATCTTTTAATTCTTTTTTATGTTTAAACATGTTTGAGTGTTTAGAACATATATGATATGTTTTACCACCCATACTTTTAATTTCTTCATCAAATGCTATAGAATCTGTTGAATATAAGAAGTCTAATTGAACTTCATTTCTATCAAAGTTTCTATAATAATTCATAACAACATTTTCTATTCCACCAGGATTTTCTGTAAATCCTACTACTAAAACTTTTTTCATAACAAACCTTCTTTTTTAAACTAAACTATTATATAAATCAACTAACTTTTTACTTTCAATATCTATATCATAACCACTATCAGCTAATATAGTTTTTTGTTCTTTTCTTTCATAATCTTTATTCTTAAGTATTGCATTAGCCCACTCTTGTTCACTTGCTTTTAATTTAACAAATGATAATAGATCTGATATTTTAGCAATATCAGGAACTTTATCAGATACTATTGTTTTAAGCCCACATGCTTGAGCCTCAATATTAACAATTCCAAGTCCTTCATATAATGATGGAAGAACAAACATATCCATTGCTTGATAATAATCTTCTATATTATCAACTGGTGGATGCATAATAACTTTATCTTCAATGCCTAACTCTTTAATATGTTCTTTTAATTCTTTTTCAAGTTCTCCTTCACCAATAAGAAGTAATTTAGAATTAGTTTTTTCACTAACTAAAGTAAATACATCTACTAAGAATAATTGGTTCTTTTGAGGGCAATATCTTCCAACATTACCAATTAAGAAACAATCATCAGATAAACCTAATTCTTTTCTCATTTTACTTCTCATAGCAGAGTCATATTTAAATCTTTTGGCATCAATAGCATTATTAATTAAATAATATTTCTTTCTCTTAAATAAGAAATCTCCTGCTAATTTAGAACATGCAAAATATGTGTTTGCAGATCTTAATCCTAATTTAACTAAAGGAACATTTCTAATAGCATGTGATAACTTATCTGCATACTTATTTTGATGACTATGAACTATTCTAACTTTAATACCATATTTTTTAGCATACTTAAGATATAAGAATGCAGCATTAGCCATATGGCAATGAACTATATCATAATCATGATGTTCTTTAAAAAAATTATCTACATACTTTTCCGCTTTACCCATTTTAAAGATATTAAATCTAGGAAGCATAAATACTTTATCTCCGTTTTTCTCTATCATATCTTTATATGTTTTATCAGTGATATTGTGAGTTGCAAAATCCATCTTAATATCATTATGGATTCTTGAATAATAATTCATAACATAACTCTCCATACCACCACATACATTTAAAGCTGGTGTAATTGTTAAAATTCTTATTTTTTTAGAATCACTTTTCATTAAATTCACCTCTATAATTCTTTATTTTTATTACTTATATGCGCACTATTAATTATATAATATTCACTATATACAGTCAAACAGTTCTGTTCTATATTACAAATTTAGAAATGATGCTATCATCAAATGCAAAATTGACCTCTTTTTTAGGTAACTTATCTTTAAGTTTATTTACATAATTGACATCAACATCAGTTTTAGTTAAATTCGAAATAATTTCTACAACTACATCTAAATCACTATCTTGATAATTATACCTTGCTATTTCTTGTGTACCAAATCTTATACCATAATCGTTAAATAATTTTTTGTGCTTTTTGTTCAATGTAACTTTACATTTATAAGCATTTTCATAAATAGTATTTGTTAATTCTTGACTACATCTTAAGAACACTTGATGTGTGAAAGAATACTGATTATCTACAGATACAATATCATATCCTTTTTCTTTTAATTTACTTCCTAAATAATTTGAACAATGAACCATATGTTCCATATATTTTTTTCCATACTCTTCAAATTCTATTAATGAAAACAATAACGATATTTTTTGATGCATTTGAGAATGTCTCAAATACTTTGGATTAATCTCTCTTTCCATTTTTTCGTGAAGACTTTCTTCATTTGTTAAAATCAATCCACTTGCAGGGCCAGGAAAAGTCTTATGAGTACCACCAAAAAGAACTATATTTTTCATTTTTTCTAATGGATTTGAAACTACTCCAGCTGCTATTAATCCCATTAATTGGCTACAATCATATAATAATACCGCATCTGTAGTATCAATTTTTTCTACATCAAGTGGTTTTATAATATCTGAAGGAGCTAATAGAATAAATCCTATTTTCTCTTCTTTAACCATTGAATTAAGTTTGCCATAGTCTAAATCATATTTATCTATATCATATGGCGCATCAAATACTTGAAGTCCAATTCTTTCTAAAACAGGTTTTACAGATGCATGACCACCATACTCCTTACCCAAAATCATTATTTTATCGCCAGGATTACATAATGTTTTTCCAATCATATCAATACAATTCATTCCAGTAAATGGTCTTGGATCTGTATATTTTGCTTTAAAAACTCTTTCACATACTTCAGATAGTTTTTGATAAAAAGGAAATAATTTTTCACATCCAATAAAATTATCATCCATATTAAATGAATATGTATTATTCATAATATATCGTTCCTGAAATCCCATATTTAATGGTAAATTAGCAAAATCTGATATAACATTTTCAGCTGCACATAATGGTAAAGTTTCATTATGATACTCTTTAAAATCTTTTACTAAATTTAATACATCATTTATGTCTTTTTCTACTGTTTTATTACTCATTTGTAAATATTCACTCCTTTATCATTATTGCTCCTATAAATTTTAAAAAATCTATTGTTATAACAAATTTCTTGCTGTATATCATTACCTATATCACATAAATATAATTCGTTATCACATTCAAATTTAAACAAGGATTCTTTTATATTTTTTAGTGTTTCTATATTTATTATATTTTCTTCTTTTATATTTAATAAATCACATATAGTTTTCATTATTTCACTACCAGAATTAGATTTATATTTTTCATCAAATACTCTTAATTCTTCTAATGAATCAAACTCATATATAATATTATCTCTGCATTTTTTTGCATACATATAAAGTTCATCTAAATGATCATCTTGAATATCTGCCCAGAATTTATTCTTAGTAGATTCTTCATTATATTCTCTATCTAATATCTCAATCATTTTATTTGAGAATCTCTTTGAAAAGTAAGCATATCCAAGAGTAACCCAAACATCATGCGCTCTTTCACCATAGAAAGTATCTAGTATCTTATTATCTTCATCTGTTAGAACACCACGTTCTGGAGTTAGACCATCTTCATAGATAGTACAATAATATGAATCATAAGCATATTTTTGAAATATATTTTCTGCAAAATATAAATCTGACGAAGTAATAATAGAATTCTTCAAATAATCACGTGCTGCATATACACTTGAATGATTATTTCTTACCTTATATTCTGTAGATTCTACTAATATAACATTATATTTTTTTGAAAGGAACTCAAACTTTTCTTTCATATACCCAACTACAATAACAATCTCTTCAATGCCTTTTTCTCTAAGTTGTAGTATTTGTCTTTCAATTAATGATTGCCCTTTAACATCTAGTAATCCTTTTGGATTTTCAAAACTTAAAGGTACAAATCTTGTAGACATACCTGCCGCTAGAATTATTGCATTATCTATTTTATAACTTTCTAAAAACTGAATACCTTTTTCTGTAATGTTATTATTTTCACTTACATAATCTTTCTCTTTTAAATAATTATAATTTTCATTAAAACAATCAAGACTTATAAATAAGTCTTCAATTATTTTATTAATATCTAAAGAACTTGTTTCTTCAATTCTTCTTAATATTTCAAATTGTATGTAACTCATTTTCCCTCCCATATGTGACTAAAAATATATTAAACAAGTTACTTTATTTTATATACTTCCATTTCATGATTAACTTGTTTTTCTTTTGGAGGTAATTTCATATAATCTCCATATAAACCTGTTAATAAATAATCATAAGCTGCAATTCCATCATACTTTTTGCCTTCAAAATTAAATTTTCTTACTTTTAATTGATCTTTTGTTAGAATTTGCCTATGTACATCATTCCAGGCTTGTCCACCAACTCTTTTTGCTGCATCATAATCATATTTCTTTGATATTTTTACAATCTTAGTAACAATCTTTTTTTCTTTTCCTTTATAGCATAACTTAATAAAGTGTCTAATTATTGCTACTATTTTACTATCATGATTCTTTATAAACTCTTCCTTCATTAACAAATTACAAAGTATTTTTCTTAAATAAATTATCCTTAAATAATTATACCATAATGTAATATTTGATTTAGGTAGACCATCTATTGGAAAAATATCAATCCATAGATTATTGTCTGCTCCAAAATCATTTTTTATAGTAATATTCTTATTACAAATTTTGATATATGGATATAAAGAATTATCTAATTCACTATATGTGCATATTAAATTTTTACCAAATAAATCCGGATTTTTTCTTACTAAATCTAGTACTTTTTCAAAATCTGGTCTAGGCATAAATAAATCTATATCATCATCCCAAGGAATAAAACCCTTGTGTCTAACAGCACCAATAAGAGTACCAGACCATAAATAATATTTAATTCTATTCTTTTTAAATATTTCTACTGATTTATCTAATATTTCTAATTCTTCTAATTGTATTTCTCTTAAACTAAGTTTCTTCATTACTTTTTAATAAATTCAATACTAGGATTGAATTTCTTACCTTTCCTCATCCCTTTACCAATTGCATGCATTCTTTTAAATTTATTCTTTGATTTAAAGAATATCTTAAGTTGTAAATAAGGTGCTTTTATTTTAAATAATCTTAGTTCTTTTTTATCATACTTCCTATATATATAATATAGGTTTCTATAATTATAGAAATATCTATCAATTCTATTAACATCACAATCAACAATATTTATTCCGATGTTTGAATTCATTTTGTGCATAACTATACTATATGGATTTAAATAACCTGGAGCTTTAGTAGATAATCTCTTTGTATACTCCATATCATCACCATATATAAAGAATTCTTTTATTGGTAATCCAACTTCATAAACATATTTCATATTAATAAAACAAGACACAAACGAACAATAATCTATTGTTAATAAATTATTAAATAATGATTCATAATTATGTATTGAACTAGATGATACACCTTGAACATTCATTCTACATAGTTTTCCATCTGTCCATTTAACTACACTTCCTAAAAAGGAAAAATTATCATCTATCTTTTTAGCTACCTTTATATGTGCTTCTAATGAATCTGAATTAGGAATTGTATCATCATCCATGATCCAACAATAATCATAACCTTTACCTTCTAGTTGTTTCATACCATAATTGAAACCACCAGCACCACCAAGATTTTCACCTGTATTAAAATATTTAATATTATTCTTTTCTATAATATTTTTTACATAATCATACGTCCCATCTGTACTTGCATTGTCAATTAAATAAATATCAGATTTATATGTTTGTTTTAGAAGTGCATTAAGGTTTTCCTTAAGTAATTCTTTTCTATTATATGTTACAACAATAGTAGCTACTTTTTTCATATTTATTTTTCCTTTCTTTTAAAATCAACATAATTTAATAATTGCCCCAAACAAATCCAGAACATTACTGACATTGGAGAATCAATATATATTATTTCTGTTATAAACATTGATGCTATAAATTCAATCACAATAATTGATATAAATAAAATATTATCTATACTAAGATTGACTAAGTATTTTAAGTTTTTCAAAATTAAGATAATAGTAATTAGAATAAATATTAAATATAAACATAATCCTACTATACCTTGACTAACTAATGTATCCATAAACATACTATGCATAGAAGTGAATATTTTTTGAGGATTATTAATAATATATGAATCAGGCAATTCATCTTTTACATAAGGTAATACATTAGCATGTCCTATTCCGAATATAGGCTCTTTTTTTACAATTTCTAAACCATTTTTCCATATATCTATTCTTCTATTAGATATATCATTATTTGGATTATAATTTCTATCCATTTTTGAATATGTTTTTATACTACTTTTTGAATGATTATTTGGTTTAGTGTTAACCACAATCGTAACTTCTTTGTTAACAAAATCAACAATTTTATTATATGTAGTACTTCCTTGCAGAGATATTAATACTGATAATAAAAATGTAATAATTAAAGTGATTAATACTTTTTTAGTTTTTTTATGTTTAGATAATAAAAATAAAATTATATAAAATAATGAACCAACGATTATTAACAATATTCCCATTCTAGATGCAGAAAACGAAATATATAATGAAAATAATAAACATAAAATAGCATTCATAATCTTTATAAATTTATTATCTGAATCAACAATTTTATGTAACGCCATTATAAATGCAATTGAAGAAATAAGTGCACCTATATTTGGATCCCAAAATACACCATATAAGCGTCCATATGATATTCCATAAACTATTGGATCTATAGCAGTATTGATTACATGATTATAATTTATTAATAATACATAAAAACTACCTAAAACTAATAAAGTAGTTAAAAAAATAAATATATTTGAAAGTTTAATTATGTTAAACCTTTTCTTCTCATCATATTTATTTGAATACAAATATAATATTCCAAATTGGAACATCATTAAAATAAAAAATTTAATATTTAGATATAATCTATATTTTCTAAAGATTATTGCAGGTATTAATAAAGTGCAATCAAATAAAATTAATAATATATTTTTAAAATCTATTTTATATTTTTTTAAATTTATTAATCTATAAAGTAATATTAAACCACCTAAGAATGTCATTGGCCATAGAACAAAAGATATAATCTTTGTTCCAACAGTACAATTAAATGCTTGAAGGAATCCTTCTAAAATAAATAAAAATGCAAATATTAATTCAAAATTAATACCATAAGATTTATTGTTCACCTTTGTATCAATTATTCTATGTGGTTGCTTACTATAATTTAAATCAAAGTCTTTTGCTTTATCTAATAATTCATTATTTCTTTTTCTTGATATATTGATTATTTCATCAGCCCATACTTTAGCAGATTTTATAGGTAGCATTTTTGAGTTTTTACCGATTATAATCTCATCAGTAATTCTATCACTAAATAAGCATGGAAGTCCCGCAAACTGAGCTTCAACTCCTGAAATAGGAAGACCCTCAGATTTCGAAGGAAGAATAAAGACATCTATTGCATTTAAATATTCTTCTACATTATTAATACGATCAGTAAATATAATATGCTCTAAAACTCCTTTTTTAATAGCATACTTTTTAACTTTTTCAAAATCTTTTCCTCCACCAATACATATTAATTTTGCATTTTTGCATTGTTTTAATGTCTCTTCTAATATATCTATTGCAAAATAGTTATTCTTTGTTGATAAGTCAAATCTTGCAATATGACCAATTAATAATTCATCGGTTAAGCCATGTTTGTTTCTTATTTCTTCTCTTTTTGTTTTATTAAACTTAAATTTATTTATATCAATTGTATTATTGATAAATTCATAATTTTTTTCTTTATAAATATAAGATGGATATAGCCATTTAGCAGCTTTTTTAGAGCATGCAAGATATGTGTTTGCACAATTTGAAACAATCGGTTTGCACATATAATTTATTACTCTTTTTATTAATCTTTTTATTTTTGTATCACCAACAGCAGATGATCCATGTGAATGTGAAATTATCTTTTTAACTTTGCATAATTTAGCTGCTAATAATCCAAGGCAATCATGTGTAGAAGATATATTAAAATATGCTATATCATAGTTTTCTTGTTTTATAATTCTTTTTAACTCTTTTATACAAGAATAAAAATGTTTGTTTCTTGGAATATAATAAATATTGTTATATTTGATATCTGCTAATACTACATTTCTAATATACTCATCATTTTCTTTCCCTGAACTAGTTAATAAGTCTATTTGAATATCTTCATTACTAATTTTTTTGACAAAGTTTATTATGTATTGATTGATACCAGCACCAAGATTTTTAGTAATATATCCAATTAATATCTTCTTCACGAAATCACCTCCTCTTATAGTTATCTAATTATTGAATAAAACCTCCAACAGAATTTGTAGAAACCAAATCCAAAATATGTGGAAATTAATCCTAGTCTATCTCTTAGACAGATTCTTTTATCTTTTAATATTTCTTTTCTATGTTCTTTTATATATGATAATAATTCTTCCTTATGCTTCTCATCATATTTCTTTGATTTAGCTAATTGAGTTAATGTGCTTAAATAAGCATACATTCTTCTTCTTTCACAAGCCATTTTTAAATCAGGATATTTATTTACAATATAATCACACATTTCATTAGTAGATTTTATCAAATCAAATTTTCTTTCAGAAAAACTATTATTTGAAATAGAATTTTCTCTAATAAAGTAATTATATATTGGCACTGAATTCAATACTATTACTCTAGCTTTATCTATTAATTTATATGTGGTAGCAGCATCTTCATATACTCTACCTCTTGGATACCTTATATCATCGAACAAATTAATTTTATATAATTTAACTGTAGCAGAAACATCAAAATCTTCTCCATATAATAATTTTTCAAAACATTCATGAGGATCCACAATATATTTTTTACCACTTCCTGTATTTAGTGTTTTTTTATCGTAAATTACATAATGTTTTCCCATAGATATGTCTGCATTTTCATTAATAAGATTATCATATAAAAACTCAACATAATTTGGTTCAATATAATCATCAGAATCAATAAATGAGATATACTCACCCTTAGCTTTTTCTATACCAGCATTTCTAGCATCTGATAATCCACCATTCTTCTTATGAATAATTCTTATTCTTTTGTCTTTTCCAAACCATTTATCACACATTCTTGGACATTTATCAGGTGAACCATCATCTACTAAGATGATTTCTAGATTTTCATATGTTTGATTAATAACACTTTCAACACATTTATCTAGGTATTCTTCAACTTTATATACTGGGATTACTATAGAAATAAGCGGCTTAGCAGCTTTTTCCATATTTCTTTCCTCCAAACTTTGCTATCAAAAAGCCAAATCCCTTTTTTATCCAATTTATATGTTCTATTTCTACATAAGGTATTTCCTTATATTTGATATTATTAGTATTTAAATATACATCTAATAATAATTCAGATATTCTTCCATAGAATCTTGCGTGGAACGTATCATAATCTTTTGTATCTATTCTTTTTTCTAATTCAAATAATATGTCAAATAACCAATTACAGTAATCATTTAATACATCTTTTTTCATAATGAACATATTAAACATATGAGCAGATGTTCTTTTATGTAATCTATCAAACTCTTTTAAATATCTTGGATATCTTTCTTCTAATATCTTTCTTGTTTCATCGAGTGGTTCTACATATAAAGAATGTTTATAATGACTATATAAGTTTTCTATAAAGTATTCTCTTTTCTTTGGAAGTATTACATCATAGTTTTTAAATATTTCTTTAGCTTGTTTTCTAGTTAATACGTGATCTAATGTATCTTCTATCTTTTTATACTTTTTCCATTTCAAACTAAAATGTCTTCTATAGTGAGCAAGTCCTATATAATCAGCATCTAAGTTTTTCCATGCCCAATATAATCCAGTTAACTCACAAAAAAAAGGATTCTTTGCAGATATATTATCTCCTGTATTGTCTCTTGTGTAGCCTAAGTCTTTCTTTCCTTCAGCTCCTACTTGAACAGGTAAATACAAATTATCCTTTGGCATTTGATACTCTTTATGAGTAGCAATTATTACTGTAATTTTTTTCATTTTAATCCATCCTCCTGACATATTATGTATATATATAATTATATATTATATAACTTTTTAAGTCAAACTTATGGGACAAAAAAAGGAATAAAATTGCTTTTATTCCTTTGTATATTCTATTAAGTTATATAGTATTAAATCATTTGATTCTTTTATTATACCTTCAGAGTATAATTTATGTTCTTCAACATAGTTTGCACTAAGTTGAGCATCTGGATTAATCATCTTATAATTATCAGATGTTGCATAATAATAAACATCTTTTGTTAGGAAGTTTCCATTAGGGAATACTACTGTATTATCATCTTTTATTTCAAAGATATCTCTTCCTAAGGCATATTTATTATATATACCAAGCATATTACCTATTGTTGGGAATACATCTATCATACCCATTGGATATGAATAAGTATTTGGTTTAATAGATCCATCTTTTGTATATATTAAGAATGGAACTTTCTTAAATACTTCATTTGAATAATAATCATATTCGTTATAATTTTCATCAGTTTTTTCTTTAAATACTCCAGTTTCTGGATCAAAGTTATTATATGCTGCAAATTCTGATTTACCTATTTGCGCTGCATGGTCACCATACATAACAAATACTGTTTTATTAAATTCATCATGAGTATTAACATACTCCATGAATTCTCCTAAAGCTTCATCAGCATAATGAACACTTCTTATATATCTACCAATAGTTTCTACATCTTCCTCTAATAAATAATCATAAACTATTTCATTACCTTCTTCATCAAATCTACCAGTATGATATCTAACATCAAATGCATCTTCACCTTCTAAGTAGTAAGGATCTTCAAATGGTGTATGATTTGAAAGCATAAGTATAGTTCCCATATAATTATTATATTTATCATCTGTATCAATCATAGTTTTAATTTCACCAAGTTTAACTTCAGATTGTCTAAAGAATGATTTATCAGATAAACCAAGTCCTATAACTTCATCTATATCATAGTCATCTTGACTATAGAATCTTTCGTATCCTAATGAATCATGTAAGTTTTGTCTATTCCACATACTTGCTTTATTACCATGCATTGAGAATGTATAATATCCTTTTTCTTTTAATAATTTTTCAATAGATACATAATTTCTATTATAGTAAGAAACTGCAACAGTTCCAGATTGTGCTGGTAATAAACTTGTATTTAAAGTAAACTCTGCATCTGATGATGTTCCTACACTAACTTGTGAATAGAAATTATCAAAATACATAGATTCTCTTGTTAATTTATTTAAGTTTGGTGTTACTTCTTGTCCATTTATTTCTAAACCTACAAGAAATTGCATCATACTTTCTAAGTGAATAATAATTACATTATAACCTTCAAGTTTATTTGTATATTCATTATTACTTCTTTCATTAGTATTGTTATTATAATAATTAATAAATTCTTCAGCTGCTTTATCTTTACCAAAAGTAGCATCTAATTTAGTCTTAATAGTTTGTCCAAGGTCATTAGCTTGATAAACAATAATACCATATCTTTCAACTATGTATTCTCTATTCCATTGCTTTCTAAGTCTAGATAAATCTGTCTTAGTAAGCATACCAATACTAATAATTAATATTACTCCACCAGTTATTAAAACTGCAGGTAATATTTTCTTTCTTTTTTCTACTTTTTCCACAGTAAAATAGTATCTTTTCTTTCTAAGTATTTCTCTATGGACTATATAAATTATTAATATGAATAAATATACAAATGTCTTATATGAAAGTTTTGCTACAACTGAATCACTAACAGTAAATGTTTGTGCAAAAGTTTCAAGTAATGAAAATGATGCAAATGATGTAAAGAATAAATAATACATTCCATTAACAGTGTTAATGAATGTATATAGTAATAATAATACTAACCAGTATTTAAATTGATTCTTAGGTTTAAATAAATAACCTAAACTACCAAGTAATAATATAATTGATAGATCAAATAAAAATGCTTTAATATTTATACCATCTTCAATTGTAAATATTCTAAGTAATTTACAACTAATTAATGATAATATTACATATGATAAAAATACTCTATTATATTTCATAAAATGAAGTATTTGATGTAATAATTTCTTAAAGCTAAAATTCTTAATACTCTCAATAAAATTATTTTTAATATTAACAGCTTTCTTTTTCATTTAATCATTTCCTCTTTATAATATTATAGTATTTTTGTATAAAAAAGTAAAATAGAAAAGATATGTCTTATGACATATCTTTTACATTTTATTCTTTTGATAATTCCAAGAATCCTTGCACATATCTTCTAGTGTTTTTTCTGCTTTCCAACCAAGTTCAGTTTCTGCTTTAGATGGATCTGCATAAAACTCTGGTAAATCTCCATCTCTTCTTGGACCAAACTTATATGGTACATCTATACCATTAACTTCTTTAAATGTATTAACTATTTCTAAAACACTCTTTGGATTACCAGTACCAAGATTATGAATATATATACCAGATCCTTTTTTATTTAAATTATCTAATGCTTTTAAATGACCAATAGCAAGATCTACTACATGTAGATAATCTCTTAAACATGTTCCATCGGGTGTTGGATAATCATTACCAAATATAGTTAGTTCTGGTAATTTACCTGCTGCTACTCTTTGAATATATGGCATTAAGTTATTTGGTATTCCTTCTGGATCTTCTCCTATTAACATACTAGGATGAGCTCCAACTGGATTAAAGTATCTAAGAATAGATATACTCCATTCATTATCTGCTTTATATAAATCTTCAAGTATTTCTTCTATCATAACTTTTGTCATACCATATGGAGATGATGGTATACCCCTATTCATAGTTTCTACATATTTATGAACAGATTGTTCACCATATATAGTAGCACTACTACTAAATACAAACTTCTTAACTCCATACTTTGCCATAGTTTCAAGAAGAACTATAGCTCCTGAAACATTATTTTCATAGTATTCTAATGGTTTTTTAGTAGATTCTCCTACTGCTTTATATCCAGCAAAATTAATAACAGAATCTATTTCATTTTCTTCAAATACTTTTTCTAATTCTTTTCTATCTAAATAATTAATATTATAGAATTTAACATCTTTACCTGTTATTTCCTTAATAGCATCTAAAACTTCAATCTTACTATTAGATAAGTTATCAACAATAATAACATTATCTCCTCT
>CAMZBG010000032.1 GCA_947304495.1 uncultured Clostridia bacterium
CCGGTTGGCAGTTAATAATATACCAAACATTTCACTTCTTGTCAACAACTTTTTTGTTTTTTTGCAATTTTTTGTCTATTTTAGTCTGGTATATTACTAAATCTACCTATTTTTTATACTTTTTACCCTTTTTTACTATTTTTTTAATCCAATTAATAAATGAATAGCCAAATCGCTATTCATTATATATTATTCACCAATTTATAAATAATTACTCTTTTTGCCTACTTTTTATAATTAATCCACATAATCCAACAATTATTAAAACAATTGATACTGCTTGGCTTATCCTTATATTACCTAAATATAAACTATCTGTTCTAAGTCCTTCGATTAAAAATCTTCCAATTCCATACCAAATGAAATAGCAATATGTAACAATTCCTCTTTTTCTTTTAACTATTTTCCTTATAATAAGCAATAAACCAAAGCCAAGTAGACACCATAAAGATTCATATAAAAATGTTGGATGATAATAAACACCATTAATGTGCATTCCATCAATAATAAAGTTAGGTAAATGCAAACTTTTTAAAAACGCTAAAGATACTTCTCCTCCATGAGCTTCGCCATTAAAGAAATTACCCCATCTGCCAATAGCTTGACCAATAATCAAACTGGGAACAATTATATCAGTCGTAGTTAATATATCTTCCTTTCTTTTTTTTGCTTCATATATGATTGCCAAGAATCCTCCAATAATAGCACCATATATAGCAATACCGCCTTCCCATATTTTAAAGATATCTAAGATATTATCCTTATAGTCTTTAAAATTAAAGATAACATAATATATTCTAGCTCCAACAATTCCCCAAATAATCATTTTAAAGATAATATCTTCAATATAGTTTCTTTTACCAACTTTCTTACTTTCATTTATAGCTAGATACATACCCAACAAAATTGCCAGTAGCATAATAACGGAATACCAATATATTGTAATCGGCCCAATATTTATAAATACTCTATTCATAATATCATCCTCAGTTAATATTATAAGGTTGGGTATATTGAAAGTCAATAAAAAAGCACTAAGTGCTTTTTAATATGAATCTACATTAATACGTACTTTTTTATTTTCTTCAGTCAAACTAGATGCTGCCTGTACGATTGTTCTGATACTATTAATTATTTTACCATCTTTACCAATTACTCTACCCATATCATCTGAAGATATTAATACTTCAATCTTAATTGCATTTTCTTCGTCAGTTTCAAATTCTTTTACAGATACAGATTCAGGATCAGATACTATTTTTTTAATAATGCTTTCAGTTAATACTACTAAATCCATTATTTACCTTGTTTCTTTTCATGGAATTTTTTCATAATTCCTGCATTACTTAATAGATTCTTAACAGTATCAGTAGGAATAGCACCTTTTTCTAACCAAGCAAGAGCTAATTCCTCATTTAATTTAATTTCAGCAGGAGTTACTAATGGATTGTATGTTCCAATTAATTCAATTATTTTACCATCTCTAGGACTTCTAGAGTCAGCAACTACTACTCTATAAAATGGAGCCTTCTTAGCACCCATTCTTTTTAATCTCATTTTTACTGCCATATTTATTCCTCCTTCACACATCTAATATACTAACACATTAAATATATGCTGTCAACCTTTTTTTGATACACTATTTCAAAAATTCTTCCAATGCACCCTTATTAAGAAATCCGACATTTCTTTTTACTTCTTTACCATTCTCTAACAAAACTAAAGTTGGTATAGACATTACTCCATATTCACGAGATAAATCTTCAAATTGATCAGTATCTACTTTTATAACTTTAATTTCACTCTCTGCTTCTTCCAAAACAGGACCTAACATTTTACAAGGACCACACCAAGTAGCAAAGAAATCGACAAGTACTTTTTCTTCTTTAGCTATTAAATCACTAAAATTATCTTTTTCTAAATGTATTATTTCCATATTATCTCCTCACTTATATTATTTGTATTTATCCAAGAACGATGTATCATCGACGCTAATTTTATTTTGTCTAATCAATTTCTCTGCTGATTCTACAGTAATAAAATCATGTTTTAACATTAAATCTAATGATTCTTCATTTATCTGTGTATTAGATTTATTATCTTTATTATCGACAACATCATATATTTCATCATATATTTCCAATGTCTTACTCGTATATTCAGACAATATTGGTGTATGATTCAATATATATCTAGCAACATTTGATGTATACACTTCTCTAAAATTAATAATTGGTAAAGTTAATGCAAATAATACTAAATATACCCAAATATAACTTTCGACAAGTCCAACAAAAAATCCTAATATTTTTGATGGAATACTTAAAATAACTGTTGCTTCCAATACTCTTTCAATAAGACCAGTTATTCCTAATAACACACGATAAACAAGCATTAACACTGAAGCAATTATCAAGAAAGCTAACATTTCATAAAAGATAATGTTTAAAACTTGAATGCCTTTAAATACTCCCCATAAATCTAAAAATGGTAGATTTTCATAAAAAAATACAGATAAGCTATTCTTTAATACAAATGATAAGATAATAACTACTAATAATCCTACGACACTTGTTAACTTTTTAATAACTCCTTCCTTAAATCCTACTAAACCACCAAGTAATATAAAAAGTAAGATAATGGCATCAATTAATCCAATCTTCATAAAATACCTCCCATAAAAATTATATAATAATTTATGATAAAAAGAAAGAAAAATGTGTTAAAATAATAGTGAGGTGTAAACGTATGGCTAATAAAGTTATTACTAAGGTTTTAACAGTATCAGATAAAACTAAAGAAATGATGATTGATTATTTTGATGAATTTAAAAGAGAGAAAACTCCCCAATATGCCATCTTACAAGCTGATGATGGTGGTACTGTCGTAACCTTGTATGAATCAGGTAAAGCTGTATTTCAAGGATTTGATGCTGATTTAGCAGCTGATTTTTGGATAGAAACTGAAAAGATTAATTCTGGTAAAGCTATTGTTACTAGTAGTGATGAAAAGAAAGAAAAAGAAAAAAAAGAAAGAAAAATTCCTTTAAGAATAAACTCTATTGGTAGTGATGAAGTTGGAACTGGTGATTATTTTGGACCTATTGTTGTAACTGCTACTTATGTTGATAAAACTAACATTGATTTTCTTTTAGAATTAGGTGTCAAAGACTCTAAAAAAATGACTGATGAAGATATTAAAAAAGTTGTTCCTGAAGTTATTAAAAAGATACCTTATAATACTTTTATCTTATCAAATAAGCAATACAATGAAACGTATGGTACTGATATGAATATGAATAAAATGAAAGCTATTCTTCATAATAAAGTATTATCATCATTTACCAATAAAGAAAAATATCCATACGAATATGCTGTTGTCGACCAATTTGAAAATCCTAAAAGTTATTATAATCATCTAAAAGATGCTAGTTTTAAAGTATATGGTATTACCTTCTTAACCAAAGCTGAAGATCAATGTTTATCAGTAGCTTGTGCATCTATCATCAGTAGATATATCTTTCTTAAAGAAATGGATAAAATAAGTAAAGATATTGGTATGCAATTACCAAAAGGAGCTAGTGATAGCGTCGATAGTTTTGGTATTGAAGTTGTTAAGAAATTTGGTAAAGATAAACTTAAAGATATCGCTAAACTTAATTTTAAAAATACTGAAAGAATACTTAAATAGTATTCTTTTTATAATGAAAGCTTAACTCAAATACTCCTATTAACATAACATAAAGTATTACTTTTAAATCGCGTAATATAAAATAACTAATACTTAAAATTAATGCCCGAGTCATACAAAAAATAAATTCAACCAATATAATATAACCAGGATTATTATTGTTAGTCTGATACATATTTAATGTACTAACTAATTCGTTTGTTTTAATACCTATTCCCTCCATAAAAGCAATTATTAGCAGTATATTCTTATTGATAATATTTAATTTTAAATACAAAATTATTGTAAAAATAATATTTATATATGGATAAACTTTATATATATCTATCTTATTAGTAAGTAAATAAATACATATTATTGATGAAATAGTTAAAATAATATTAAATATTCCTACATAAGTTATATTACTAGTTATTAAATATAAATATAATGGTTCTAATAATATAAAGATTATCTTAAATTGATCGAAGAAAAAGAACTTTAATTGCTGTTTACTATTTATATTGGGATATTCAATTTTAATATATTTTTCTTTTTTAATAAATGAAGTGGGAATAATTTCCATAAAAGATACGAATAAAAGATACATATTTGATATATTACTAATAGCTATGTAAGAAGCTAATAAACTAGCAATATAAATATATATTAAACTGTTCCCTACCTTTCTTTTTTCTTTTAATAGACATACTCCAAAATAATGTCTTATTGGATGATAGGTAAACATTGATAATGATATAAATAAAGATATTAAATAAATATTAATAGTTTTATTCATAATATAAAAAGTAACACCAGTTATTATTGATGACAACCATAATATATATTTATAACCTATATGGTTACCAATAACTATACTTAAATAACTAATTATACTACCTAAAAAATAACAATTAGTATATATAATTATAATATTATCTATAGATATTCCTTTGTTATATAAATATATTACTGAATATATATCAATTATATTTCTGGTAATTGTCGATATAAAAATAAAAATATTATATTTTGTTCTCATGTTATTAGTATGAACCAATAATTAATAAATAATAAAAAAAGAAAGCTTAAGCTTTCTTTATTATTTGTTTTACTTCGGCTAGATACTTTTTAATATCTTTAGCATTAGAGCCACCACCTTGAGCAAAGAATTGATTTCCGCCACCATTTCCTTCACAATTAGTACAAATAGCTTTAACGATATTGCCACAATGAATTTTTTCATTATTGACATTTGATTTAGCAATAATATTGACATTTGATTTATTTACATTAGCTAATAAAACAAAAGTATTAGACTCTGTATTAGTTATATTATCAACTAATTGTTTCAAAACTGGTACTTCATAATTCTTAGTTGTTCCTACAATAACATTAATACCATTGATTTCTTCTTTTATCTTTAAGAATTCATCGATATTACTTGATGATTTATTAGCTATTTCATCATTGATACTCTTTTCTAACTTTTTAACTGATTGCTTTAATCTCTCTACTTGTTCCTTATAGTAAACAACATCGGCATAACTATCTAAATGTTGATAATTAACATTGAAATCATAATCAAAGTAATATGCTACTTTTTCCTTCTTAGCATTCTTAACTAAATCTTTTACTTTTGTCAATAACTTAGTTATTTCATCGTTGTATGGTTTTGTAATTTTTTCTAATTCTTTAGGAATATTACTTCCTGTTGTACCCTCGATACGATAAGTATCACTACCTTTATTCTCTAATTTTAAGATAGCAAACGAATCAATTTCACTAGTATTCTTAACATGAGTACCACCACATAATTCAATTGAAGAACCGATAGTTACTACTCTAACAATATCGTCATATTTATCTTCAAATAGTGCCATAGCACCTTTATTTTTAGCTTCTTCAATTGGCATATATTGAATATCGGTTTCAATATTTTTATGAATAACTTCATTTACTTCTTTTTCTAGATTAATAAGTAATTCATCAGATAATTTACCATGATAAGTAAAATCAAAACGAAAAGTTTTATCATCTACTCTACTACCAGCTTGATGAACTGATGAGCCAAGTGCATTTTGTAATGCTTTTTGTAACAAGTGAGTAGCTGAATGATTATTAGCTGTATTTTGTCTTGTTTTCGCATCCACATGGGTTAAAATACTTTCCCCTTTAATAATTGTACCATCTAGTACCTTTACCTTAAGTAAATGTTGTTTATTAGGACATTTAATAACATCTAATACTTCTAATTTACAACTATTATTTTTAAGATATCC
The DNA here is from genome assembly GCA_947304495.1 of uncultured Clostridia bacterium. The sequence continues at coordinate 5,952 of CAMZBG010000032.1, forward strand.
TTTATCAGCTACCTGTCCACCACTTTCAGCATAAAATGGATTATCTTCTAAGAATATATAACATTCAGTATTACATTTCTTAACAAATTTACCATTTTTGATGATATCTTTAATATATGTCTTAGAACCTAATTTTTCATAACCAATAAAATTACTTTTCTCTTTATAATTTAATAATAACTCATTTTGAACATTCATACTAGCATCAACCCTACGATTACGTCTAGCTTGTTCTTTCTGAACTTCCATATTCTTTTTAAATCCTTCATTATCGACAATGAATCCTCTTTCACTAGCACATTCTTCTGTTAATTCAATTGGATAGCCATAAGTATCATATAACTTAAAAGCATCTTCTCCACTGATTATATTATTTTTGCTAGATGAGAATATTTCTTCTAATTTCTTTTCACCTTGAAGTAATGTTTTTTGAAATAATTCTTCTTCTTTAGTAATCATTTTCTTTACTTGACGTCTATTTGTTTCAAGTTCTGGATATATTTCTTTATAATTATCGACAACTATATCGGCAAGTTCAGCCATAAATGATTTAGGGATATTAAGTTTTCTTCCCATACGTGCAGCTCTTCTTAATAATCTTCTTAATACATATCCTCTACCATAATTTTCAAATGAAGCTCCATCTGATAAAGCAAAAGTAATTGTTCTAATATGATCAGCTATTACTTTAAATTCCATTTGTCCTAAATAACTTATTTTAGCTAAATTTTCAATACCATGCATTATTGGCATAAATAAATCCGTTTCGTAATTAGTTTCTGTTCCTTGAATAATACATGCCATTCTTTCAACACCCATACCGGTATCAATATTCTTACTAGGTAATTCCTCATATTTATCTCTTGGAACACCTTCTTTAGCATTGTACTGACTAAATACATTGTTCCATATTTCAATATATCTGTCATTTTCTATCTCTTCTTGTAATAACTTAATACCTAACTTTTTAGGATCATATTTAGGACCACGATCATAGAAAATTTCAGAATCTGGGCCACTTGGTCCTTCACCTATTTCCCAATAATTCCCTTCAAGTTTAATAATATGATCTTTAGGCATTCCTAATTTTATCCAAGTATCATATGCATCTTTATCATCTGGATAAATAGTTACATATAATTTTTGAACATCAAATCCAAAATATTTAGGACTAGTAAGTAGTTCCATTGCCCAAGTTAAGGCCTCTGTTTTAAAATAATCACCGATTGAAAAATTACCTAACATTTGGAAAAATGTATGGTGTCTAGCAGTTTTACCAACTGATTCAATATCACCTGTTCTAATACATTTTTGACAACTTGTAAGTCTTCTATTTTGAGGAACCACAGTTCCATCAAAGTATTTCTTTAGTGGTGTTACTCCCGCATTAATCCATAATACAGTTGGATCATCATGGGGAATTAAACTAGCTGATTCTACTTCTGTATGTCCTCTTTCTTTGAAAAACTCAATATATGTTCTAATTATTTCATTACTATTCATTTTCTTCATTTTTATCACCTCTTACAATTTTTTCAATTATGTCTACCTCATCTTCAACCGTCAAATTTGTCGTATCAATATATATTTGATCATCAGTTCTTGTTAGTGCCCCAACTTTTTTATGCATATCATCATAATCTCTCTTAACAATATTGTCATATACTTCTTCATATGACATTTCAATACCTTTTTCTACATTTTCTTTATATCTCCGGAAAGCTCTAACCTGAACACTAGCATCTAAATAAAATTTATATTTAGCATTGGGAAAGACTACCGTTGTAATATCTCTTCCCTCCATTACCACATCTTTTCCAAAAGCTATCTTTCTTTGAACTTTGACCATATTCTCTCTTACTTTAACATTATTAGCTAATTGAGAAACAATTTCTGTTACTTCTTTACTTCTAATTTCACTAGTAACATCTTCTCCATCCATCAATACTCTACCATCTGGTAATAAATTGATATCGATATCTTCCGATATCTTAGCTACTTCATCTTCAGAAGCTAAACTAATATTGTTTCTTAAAACCTTCAATGCTACACACCTATAAGTAGCTCCTGTATCGATATTAACTAGATTTAACTTCTTAGCTAACATCCTAGCCAACTCTCCTTTACCGCTACCAGCAGGACCATCGATTGCAATAATTATCTTATCCATCTTTACTCCTCTCTTAAATAAAAAAGCGAATTAATTCAATTTCTAGGAACGAATTAATCCGCGGTACCATCCTAATTATACATAGTATAACCTTAATTTACATAACGGCTTTAACCGGTGATGATTAGTCACATTCATATGAGGAGCTTTGGGATAAACTATTTTATCTATTTACACCTAACATAGACTCTCTTTAAAAATACTTTTATCTTACTTTATCTCATACATTATTTTATTACATATATTTATTCATTTGTTTCATCATTTGATTAACTTGTTTTTGTGATGGGGTTCTTCCCATACCACTCATCATTGCTCTAATCATTTGTTCATTGATAGGTGGATTTTTCTTAAGATATTTTTTCATATAAGTTCTAGCGATAAAGAATCCCGCCGCTAAACCTACAACTAAGCCAATTACTAGATATAGTATGTCTTTTAACATAATAATACATCCTTTCAAAAATATATTATACTAAACTTAAATTATTTTGTCTATCTTTATTTAATGATTCTAACCAAAAATAATCTTTATTCTTAAAGTCACAAACAAAAACATTATCCAAGTAAGTATTTAAATCATTTAAAAAGACTGAATATATATCATTAGTTCTTAATATTATACATGTTGTATTTATTGTAAGTTTATTATATTTACCATTATCAATAATATGTACATTATTATCTCTTTTATAATATTCACTCTTTTTATTTATGGTATATATATATTCATTGATAGCCATTTTATTAAATTCAATTGCAAATTTCTGATAATATTTATAGCTTAATAACATATCATATTCTTTCGTATGATATAATTCTTCAATTATCTTATACATTTTATATGGCCAATGTTTATAAATATAAGCAAAATATTTATTAATTGCAAATATATAGTATGTTCTCATAATATCACCATTAGTTATCTTAAAACTAAATAGTAATATTTTTTGTCGATTTATATATTATTCTTAATTTTTATAATAATACTTTGAATATCTAATTCTAATTCAGGTAATAATTCTTCTTCACTAGCACTCTTTCCATACTTAGTAACATTGATAATATCATCTTCATTTTTTACCAAACGATACATTTCAGGATCGTTAGAAAACTCGATAACCATTCTTTTATATCCCTTAGGTAATACTTGATTTTGATATTCTTTACTTTGTCTAAAGAAATTATTAACATTTGGCATTGAAACAATTCTAGCTTCAATAAAACTCTTTAATAATTCTTGTTTTATTTTCATTGCTAATGTTACTTCAGAACCAGATGCAATCAAAATAACATCCAATCTTGTTTTTACTTCGCTAATAACATATCCACCTAAGCTAACTTCATCGATTGAAGTGAATTTATAACTTTCTGTTGGATTTTTAGCCACAATTAATGCACTTGGTCGTTTATCTTTTAAAATTAACTGCCAAGCACCAATTAATTCTTTATAATCACATGGTCTATAAACATCCAAGTTAGGAATAGCCCTAAGCATTCCTAATTGTTCTATTGGTTGATGTGTCTTACCATCTGCTCCTACGCGAACGCTATCATGTGTAAATATATAAGTAACAGGTAAATTCATAATAGCCGTATTTCTAATTGATGGCTTTAAATAATCAGCAAATGTCAAGAAAGTAGAACCAAAAACTCTAAAATTAGTTAATGCTAAACCATTCAAAATAGCCCCCATTGCATTTTCTCTAACTCCAAAGCCGATATTCTTTCCTTTGTAATTATCTTTACCAAAATCTCCACCATTCTTTAAATATGCCTTGGTCGAATTAGCTAAATCAGCAGAACCACCAATAAATTTATCAACGAAAGCTGAAATAACATTCATTATTTGAAAATTAATATCTCTCATCGGCTTATCTAAGAATAATTTTTCCGTATCGATTACTTTTTCAAGATTCAAAAGAATATCTTCATTATTAATAAAGTCATCTAATTTATCTAATTCATTTTCATCGATATTTTTAATATAATTCTTATAATCATTATACCAATCACTATATGCAAGTTGATTTCTTGTCTTTACTTCTTTTCTTAGTGCTTCAAGATTTTCAGCATCGATTGTAAATGGAAAACTTCCTTTTAATTTAGTTCTAATTTGTTCCAAATCTTCCTTATCAAGCTTCCCATGTATCTTATTTGTATTTTCATATTCTGAATACTTTCCTAATACAGTATCAACAACAATTAATGTAGGTAATTTACTTCTATTTGCTGCATCTATTGCCTTATCGATTTCTGCTTGATTGTTACCATTTTTAACAACTAAAACATTCCATCCTAAAGCCACATACATATTAGCAATGCGATCATTATAATCTTTATCTAAAGCTCCATCCAAAGTAACTCTATTAGCATCATATAAAACGATAAGATTATCTAATTTAAATTCACCAGCCAAAGCAGCAGCTTCATATGAGATACCTTCCATCAAATCGCCATCACTACATAAACAATAGGTATTATAATTAAACAAATCTATTTTTTTAGTATTGTATTTTTCTTCTAAATATTTTTCGCCAATTGCCATTCCTACAGCCGTAGCAAATCCTTGACCTAGTGCTCCTGTTGTTGCCTCAATACGCTTCATAACATTTAACTCTGGATGACCAGGAGTTTCAGAATTTAATCTTCTAAACCTTTTTAAATCATCTAATGTATAATCTCCAGTTGTTGCATATATTGTCGCATATAATAGCGCACTAGCATGTCCCGCAGATAAAACAAACCTATCACGATTAGGCCAATCAGGCTTTTCTAAATCATATACCATATGATTAGCAAATAACGTATATACGATAGGAGCAGCACTTAAAGCAATACCAGGATGTCCACTGCCAGCATTATCTATCATATCAAGTGCTAATAATCGAATTTCATCAATCATTTTCTTTTCGTTTAATTTTGACATATTTATACCTACCTTCAAGATAAATTATAACACATATTTCCTTTTTTTTAAAGTATTTAAAAAACGATAAGCATTCTTATCGTTTTTGAGAATCTCTTCTAGCTCTAGTACTGGCCTTTTTATCATAATCTCTTTTTATATCTTCAGCCATTTTTCCATATAATTCAGTAATTCTTGCTTTTTCTTCTTCTGAATAACTACCATTAGCTATCTCAGCATTATAGTTAGCATTTAATCTTTCAAGGACCTCTTCTAATGTTGCATCATATGGAGGTACAAAAGAATCATAATTAATAGGTGCTTCTCTATATCGTGCAACGAATAAATATTCATTATAACGTTCCCAAAGTGATGAGCTTTCACTACCATATAAAGCAAGACCATACCTTGCCAAAACTTCCGTTAAAATTTCTTCGACGGCAACACTTTTTGCATATTCAATACGTGTTTTTTCTATCCATTGCTCTAATACTGCATCTGAAATATCAGCATATCTAATATGCATTTCATATATATCATCTATAGTCATAATATCACTTCCTCAAGGAAATATTATATTTATTCAAATATTAAAAGTCAAGAAAAAAAACTAATCATACATGTATGATTAGTTATTTTTCTAACTTATTAACTCCTTTATAAAAACCGCAATGCTCACATGCTCTGTGTGGTCTAATCATTTCGCCACAATTTGGACACTTAACTAACCCGTTTGCAGTAACTTTATAATGAGTTCTTCTTTGTCTTTTACTTGTTTTACTTATTTTTCTAAATGGAACTGCCATATTATTTATCCTCCTTTGTTTTTAATAATTCATCTAAGTTTTGAAACGGATTATTAGCTTTATTCATCTCTTCATTATATCTATCTTCAGATATAACGCGCCATCCATCACCACTTAAATATACATCTTCATCGGTTTTTCTAACCTTTGAAGGAATTTCCACTAATATATTTTGCCACAAAATCTCCGTAATATCAAGTATATTTTGCATATTATTGATAATTTCTTCAATTTTTGTACTAAATTTGTATGCTATTGGTTCTAAAGTTATATCATCTTTTAACCACATAATGCCATTAATATCACCATTTAACAATATATTATCTTCTTCATCTAAACTAAATTTAGCTACTAATCTAACATTTTCTAACTTATCAATTAATGAATCTTCTAAATATTCTTCTGGTATATTAACAGATTCATCAATATTTAGCGAACTAACTTGATTAGTTAATAACTTAGTTAAATCAACTTTCATAGCACCACCCGGTAAACATTATAACTTAATTTTATTTTTTTTACAAGTATTCATCAAATGTTACTTTTCCTAAATAACCTTCACGTAAATCTTTTAAAATAGTTGTATATACTTTTTCATAATCCGTTTCCTTATTTTTAATAGCCCCAATTTTTAATCCAATTCTATCTAAAATATCTACGATATCTTTTTCATTAGTTAGATTATATCTATTCTTAATATTATCAGGATATAATCTTAACATTGTATTAATAATATAAATAGCTACTTCTTCACTATCCAATACTTCTTCCTTAATAGCTGTCATTGATGCTAAATTCAAAGCTAATGTTTCATTATCTAATTTTGGCCATAAAATACCAGGTGTATCTAATAATTCTAATTTATCATTAATTCTAATCCATTCCAACTGTTTAGTTATTCCAGGTTTATTACCTACATTAGTAGCTTTTCTTCCAACCAATCTATTAATTAAAGTTGATTTACCAACATTAGGTATACCTAAAATTAAAGCTCTTACTCTTCTTTCCTTTAATCCTTTTGCTTTTCTTTTTTCATTTACAACTAGTGATATCTTATCAACTTCTTTAAATATAATTTCTAAATTAGGATTATTTATTAAATCCATAGGAATAACTCTAAAACCTAATGATTCATAATACTTAACCCATTTATCAGTTACTTCCCTATCACATAAATCTAATTTAGTCATAATTATTATCCTAGGTTTATCATTAATAATATTATCGACATCTACATTTTTAGAAGATTTAGGAATTCTAGCATCTATTACTTCAAAAACAACATCAATTAAATCTAACTTTTCTTTAATCTCCCTCTTGGTCTTAGCCATATGTCCTGGATACCAGTTTATATTAGTTTTATTTTCATTCATTTGGATCAACTCCTTTATATTTCTAAATTTTTAAATATTTCTATATTACCTTTATAACTTAGTGGCGATATAGGGCTTGGATGATATATAGGAATAACTTTATATCCATTAATATCAAATGTTTTACCAACAACATCACTAAACTTTTTATATTTTACATTCAAAATTGATTTAGTTGCTGCATCTCCTAAAGATAATACTACTTTTGGTTTTATTACATCAAGTTGTTGAAATAAATATTTTTTACAATTTTCACCACATTTATTTAAATACTTTCTGTCCTTTGGATAACAT
>CAMZBG010000033.1 GCA_947304495.1 uncultured Clostridia bacterium
CGATAACTTATGCAACCGGTGTCTTAAAAGTAAATAAAAAGAGCTTAACACCAACCGTAAGCTCATGTAGTAACAAAATATATGATGGTGGAACTTCTGCAAGTTGTACCATAACTGTAGCTACAATTGTAACAGGTGATACGGTAACAGCAAGTGGAACATGTACATTTGCAGATAAGAATGTCGGAACTGGTAAAACAGTAAGCTGTACAAGTATTGCCTTAGCTGGAGCAAGTTCAGGTAACTATACATTAAGTACAACATCAGCATCAAAGACAAGTGCCGCTAATATTACTAAATATAAGCCAACACTTGCTACAAGTGCTGCTTCAGGAACTGTTACCGCCTTAAGCACAAATTCATTTACCGCAACACCAACTACAATTAGTTCATGTGTTGGAACATTGACAGCAACAAGTGCAAGCACATCATTGGTAACATTATCTACTGCAGAGACTGGCACCTATGCCGCAACAGCAAGCTTCAGTAGTGCTGCATCAGGTAGTGCAAAAACAATATATTATAAAGGTGTATCATACACAACTGGAAATAATATAACAGTAAGTTATGTACCTACGGATACGAGTAACTGTGACAGTGCCGATACAACGACATTTAGTGCTGCAGTCAATAGAATACCAGCTTCTAGTATAACCATAAGTCTTTCTCCAAAAACAGCAATATATACAGGAAGTGCAGTAGCAGCTAATACGGCAAGCGCTACGGTAAATAATAGTGCAGTAACTTTAAGTTATACATATAATTACTATACAAGTGAAAGTAATTGTAATAGTAATACTAGTGGTAAAACCACAGTACCTTCAAGTGTTGGTGCATACTATGTAAAGGCTGTATCAACTCAAACAGGAGTATATGCAAGTGCAAGTAGTTCATGTATAGCACATAATATAACCAATGCAACTATTACCTTTGATGCCACAACTAATGGTGGAACACTATCTGGAAATAGTCCATTATATGCAAGAACTGGTTCACCAGACATTTATACAACTCTAACTGGTTCTGAAACAGGAACAGTTCCAACAGCAACCAAATCACCATATACATTCCAAGGATGGTATACATATGCAACAAATGGTACTAAAGTATTGAATGATGATGGTAGTTTCACTGGAACAGCTGTAACTGGTTATACAGATGGAACTAGTTGGACATTAACTGAAAATAAAACATTGTATGCACAATTTATATTCGAAGATGAAATAACTGGTCCAACAATTAGTTACCAAAATAATGTTGTAACGAATGGATTGGTAGCTCAATTAGATGGTAGAAACACTACAGGTAATGGACATGGAGGAACAACAACATGGAAAGATCTAAGTGGAAACAATAATGATCTTTCACTTGAAGGAGCTTATTTTGCTGAAAGCGGTATATCATTGGATGGTAGTGATGCATGTGCCAAATTTGGTTCATCTTTAAATAGCAATTATATGACACTAGAAGCAACTTTTACCATTTCAACATTTGATGGCATAAGGCAAGACATAATTATTAGTCATGAAGCCGGTGGATTTGGAATGTACATTACAGAAGATGGACTACTACGCACATCTTTCTATGACGGATCATCATATAAAGAATTATTTTCACCAACAGCTATAATACCAAATACTACTTATTCAGCAAGTGCAACATATGATGGATCAACGCTTAAGTTATATATAAATGGTATGTTAGTAGCTTCTCAAAACTATAGTGGTACAATACATGCTCCAACGAGTGGTACTCCAATGGCCATTGGGGGTAATCCAACTTCAGCAGGAGACTGTAACGCATATATGCTTACTGGTACAATCTATTCGGCAAGAGTATACAATAGAGGTCTAACAGAAGCAGAAGTAAGGCAAAACTATAAAATGGATAAAATGAGTTTAAATAATGGATACGTCAATGGAACTCCTAACTTCACTTTAACAGGTGCTACATCATCAAATGATGTTATTGCTGGATATCAATATAGATTAAATAATGGTAATTGGAATAGTTATAATTCAAATAGTTTACCAACGATTACAACAGCTGGAAGCAATACAATAGATGCAAGAGCATATGATAATTATGATACGTATGGTTATGAAGTAACAGATACAGTTCTACTAGATAATACTCCACCAACAGGTGCTCTAACCCTTGAAGCAAATGACGTAATTGAAGCTACACTATTAGCTACTGATTCATTATCAGGAGTAAGACCGTGGTATGGATTTAAAGTATCAACAAGTAGTACATGTAATTCAAGTACGACTGGATTTACCGAAACGTCTTCAAATACATATAATTTTACAATAACACAAGCAGGAACATACTATGTGTGTGTAAGATATGAAGATGAAGCAGGAAATATTAGTTATGCTGTAGAACAATCACCGGCTACATATTTCCCATATACTGGCGATGTACAATCGTTTACAGCAACACAAGCAGGTTATTATAAAGTTGAAGCCTGGGGAGCACGAGGCGGTTTAGGAGGTAGAGGAGGTTATTCATCAGGATATATACAATTAGACCAAAATGACACCTTATATGTTTATGTTGGAGGTCTTGGTGGAGCTAATACGTCAGTCCAATCAAATCCTGGAGGTTGGAATGGCGGTGGACCTGGAGGTAATCATGCCAATTCTAAGAGTTATGGTGGTGGTGGTGCTACCGATATTAGACTAACCAATGGCTCATGGAATGATGCAACGTCGCTTAATTCCAGAATAATGGTAGCCGGCGGTGGCGGTGGAATATTCAAACATAATAGCAATACATATAGCAACTTATATGGTGGTGTTGGTGGCACATTAGTTGCTGGAGGTGGTACATCTAGTTATAGTGACGCAAATACAACAGCATCTGCTAAGTCAACTGGTGGCACACAAGTATCAGGAGGTATAAGCAACAGCAGCGTAGCGGGTAGAAATGGTTCATTCGGTTATGCGCCACAAACAGCGACTACTGCTTTTGGTGGCGGTGGCGGTAGTGGATACTACGGCGGATCAACTGGATATGGTAAAGGTGGCGGTGGCGGTTCATCTTTCATATCAGGCTATGCTGGAGTTAATGCTATCAATTCATCTAGAACACACACTAATAACACACTACACTATAGTGGAGAGAAATTCATAGATGGTCAAATGTTACCTGGTGCTTGGAGCAATGATGGAAAAGCTAAAATTACTTACTATGGAACATCAGAACCAAATAGGATAAATTCAAACTTAACTAATAGTAATGTTAGATATATTAAAGATTGTATGAATGGAAATTCAGTTAATAGCTATGGTAATCATTGGACAGAAATACAAGCTATAGACACGTCAGGGGTAAATGTTGCTCTTGGAAAAACAGTTTCTGGTGCTACTACTAGTTCATTAATTGTTGATGGAGATATTGACTCTGCTAATTATATTGGCACTGGTACCGGAAACCAATGCGTTACTGTCGACTTAGGAAGCGTATATTCTTCTTTAAATGAAATAGCGGTATGGCACTATTATACTGATGGCAGAACATATAATGATAATACAACATATGTATCTACAGATAATAGTAATTGGACTGAAGTTATTTATCATTCATCACCAGAGTCTGCAAATGGTAAAAGAATTAATGCTTGGCATAATGAGGACACAACTTCTCCTGCCAATGCATCAATTAGTAGTACTGATACATTAAAGTCAACAAATCAAACAGCGACTTTATCATGTAGTGATGATGTGGGTATAGTAAGTTATTATTGGGGTATTGGTGCACCAACTGAAGAAAGTGAATGGTGGAATATATCACCAAGAACAACAATGAATATCGAAAGAAACGTATCTTCTGCTGGTACATACTATTTAGTTTGTAAGGATTATACAGGAAACGTTTCAACTGCTGCAACGATAACATATAATAGTTATAAGGTTAATAATATGTTAAACACTTATACTGCTGATGAAGCTGTGCATACAAGCTCAAACTATACTCAAGCATCAACATACACATATATAGCACCATATGGTACTACATTAGTTTGGTCTAGTGTTTATACAATTCCAACTTATTCACAAGCTAATAGATTCATTGGTTATAGTTCTGGAGCAGCATCAGGAACCAATGTAACACCTAGCACTTTAAGTGTACAACTAAGCAGTAATGCAACATATTCATTGTGGTTTACACGCAATAAATTATATATAAGATATAAAGTGCGTAGTGGAGAAACTTGGACCAGAGGTTCTGGATGCTCTACTTGTGTTAAAGATAGTGATGGCTATATTAGAAGAAATGGCTCCAGTGGAAGTATAAACTATACTACGCTTAAAGGTGGTGGAACCATTACAAACTTAAACTTAGTTAACTGGGATGGAACTAACTGGAAAATTACTAAATCAGGAAAAACTGCAACTTCTGGTAAAGAGTGGATTTGTACTGCCGGCTGTAAAACATCTGGATACACCTTAACTGATGAAACTATCGCATCAATTAATTCAGAAACTATATGTGACCATAGTACAAAGAATTGTTACATTGATTTATCCGTAAACTGGGCATCTACGAAAACATGTCGTCATGCCCTAGACGATTGTACAAGTGGTTATGCTTATAATTTTGCTACAGCATGTTACGCTTATAGTGCCCCATGTATTAATAGCACTGGCGGTGGAACTGCTACAGGATGTGCGTGCAGTGGAATAGTCTATGCTGGTGCATGTTACAGATACATTTCTGCATACAACGCATGTAAACAAGGTACTAAATCGGGTAACTATTGTTACTTATACAATCAGACAAGTTGTCCTAGTGGATGGACCGCGGTATGATGATTTGTTTAGCAAACTGATTGAATTGAGTTGATATGAAAATATCAACTCTTTTCTTATAAAAAGAAATAATAATTTTCAATGTTTTAGTTGAAAAAAATTAATATTTTTGTTATGATTAATTAAGAGTAGGTGGTATAGCCATGGAAAATAACAAAAGAAATAAATTACTTTTAGGTGTACTTGTCATGATTGCTTTAGTAATCCTTGTTTTAGTTGGCTCTACATATGCCTATTTCTCAATTAGTGCTACAAGTAATGAGAATGCTGTTTCTGTTGGAGCTGCTGAATTTAAACTAGAACTTGAAGAAGATACTGATTTAATAAAAGGTAATGTTATACCATCTATTGAACAATATGTCGATATTGCTAGTAAAAGGGTAGATAATCAAGGTAATTTCTTAAAACCATATACAGAAAATAATAACTTAGTAACTGCAGGAACTGCCTGTATAGATGATAATTTATATGCTATTTGTAGTATGTATACATTTACCGTCATTAATCGTATGACTGATACTGATATACCTCTATATATTACTTTAAATCCATCGGTTAATACCTTTCAAAACTTATATTATAAAGTCCTTGATAGCAGTTTAAATGAAGTTATTAGTGCAACTCCGTTAGTAGATGATAGTGCTACTAATAACGGCGTTATTTCTCCAGAAGTATTGACCAATATTAATACTACTTTAACAAGAGCTAGCAATAGTACTACTCCAAGTACGGTAAAATATACTATCGTATTATGGATTATGGAAAATGGTGAAAACCAGAATAATACCGATGGTGGCAGTGAATTTGCCGCTACATTAAACATTCAATCTAGTGCCTCTGATGGTACTGGTATTACCGGAAAATTCACAATGTCTGGTTAATTACTTGCAAAGTATAAAAAAAGTGATATAATAATATCGTGTTTCGGTTTATGAGTGACACATAAGCATTAACGAACAAAGACAAATTAATAATTAAAATGAGCGCACGAAAGTGAAATAAGGTGGCACCGCGGGTATTCCGTCCTTATATATATCTTTTTGTGCTTTTTATTTTTTGGAGGGATGATAATGAAAGAAAATATTTACAGAAATGTCTACTGTGGTAATGTAGATGCCAGTTATGTTGACAAAGAAGTCAGATTAGCTGGTTGGATTAATTCAATTAGAAATTTAGGAGGTTTATTGTTTATCACTTTAAGAGATGAAACTGGAATCGTCCAATTAATAAGTGAAGAAGTAGATAAATATATAAATATCAATAGAGAAAGTACAGTCACCGTAACTGGTACTGTTAGAAAAAGAACACCTGATATGGTAAATAAAAACATGAAAACTGGTGAAATTGAAGTCTTAATTAGCTCTTTAGAAGTACTAGGTGAATGTGAAAATGTCTTACCATTTGAAATATCTAGAAGTAAAGAATCTTTTGAAGATACTAGATTAAAATATCGCTACCTTGATTTAAGAAATCCAGAAGTTCATGAAAATATCTTATTTAGAAGTAAAGTAATTGACTTTATTAGAAATGAAATGAAAGATTTAGGTTTTACCGAAATTCAAACTCCAATAATTACTGCCACTTCACCTGAAGGTGCAAGAGATTTTATAGTTCCATCAAGAAAATTTAAAGGTAAATTTTATGCTTTACCACAAGCACCTCAAATATTTAAACAATTACTAATGGTATCTGGATTTAATCGTTATTTCCAAATAGCTCCGTGTTTCAGAGATGAAGATCCAAGAAGTGATAGATTATATGGTGAATTTTATCAATTAGACTTTGAAATGTCTTTTGTAACTGAAGAAGATGTCTATGAAGTAGGACAAAAAGTCTTCTATGATATCTTTACTAAATTTGGTAATAAAGAAGTTAGCTCTATACCATTTAAAAGAATACCATATGATACATCTATGCTAAAATATGGAACCGATAAACCGGATTTAAGAAATCCATTAGTAATTGAAGACATATCTGATATTTTAAATAAGAGTGATTTTGAGCCATTTAAAAATACTACTGTTAGAGCTATTAAAGTAGATAAAATAGAAAAATCTAACTCTTGGTATAAAGAAATGGAAGAATATGTTAAATCAATTGGTGGTATTCTTGGATATATCAAAGTTAATGAAGATGGTACATTTAAATCTAGTTTAGATAAATTCTTTAATGATGAAGTAAGAAATGAATTAAAACAAAGATTAAATTTAGTACCTGGTAATGTTGTCTTTATTATTGCTGATAAAGATAAATGTGCTAAATTAATGGGTAATCTTCGCATTAAATTAGGTAATGAATTAGATCTAATAGATAAAACTAAATACGAATTTTGTATTATCAATGATTTTCCATTCTATGAAAAGAATGAAGAAACAGGTAACATAGAATTCTCTCATAATCCATTCTCAATGCCACAAGGTGGTCTAGAGGCCCTAAATAATAAAGATCCATATGAAATTAAAGCTTATCAGTATGATTTCGTATGTAATGGTTATGAGATGGCTTCTGGTGGTGTTAGAAATCACAGCCCTGAAATTCTAAGAAAAGCTTTTGAAATAGCTGGTTATAATGAAGAAGTAGTAAAACAAAAATTCCCATCACTATATGAAGCATTTAAATATGGAGCGCCTCCACATGCTGGTATGGCTCCAGGTATCGATAGAATTCTAATGCTCTTAAAAGATGAAGAAAATATTCGTGAAATGGTTGCTTTCCCATTAGGTGCTAATGGTGCCGATCAGATGATGGGTTGTCCTGGAGAAGTATTTGAATATCAATTAAGAGAAACACATATCAAAATTAGAGATTAATTGAATAATTAGTCTCTTTTTTTCTTGTATAAAATATCATACTTTGATATAATCAAATTGTATTAATAACTTGCCACACATTAATACATCAAAATTTAAGTCGATAATTTATATTTTTAGGCAAGAAAAATATATCTATTCGGAGATACTTATAGAAGATAAGTGTCTCCTTTTTAATTATCATATATAAGGAGGAATAATATGAATTATTATAACGAGATAAAAAGAGAATTAATAAATAATGAAATTAATAAGAAAGTTAAAAATTATTCAATTAATAAAAGTGATCTAAATACTTATTACAATGTAGGAAAAATGTTAAGTGAAGCAGGAAATCATTATGGCGATAATATTATTGGATATTATGCAAATAAATTAAAAAAAGATTTAAATAAAAAATTCAATGAAAGAACACTTAGAAGATATAGACAGTTTTATAATTTTGCTACTAGTCTAAAATGGTCGGCAATGCCGACCAAATTAAGTTGGAGTCATATAACAGAATTAATGGTATTATCAGATGCGAATGAAATAAATTATTATATTAACATAGTTAATAATAGAAATATCAGTTATAGAAAGTTAAGTGAATTAATAAAAAAAGATGAATATAGTCGTATAGATGATATTACTAAAGAAAAGTTAAAAGAAAAAGATAAGTTGGATGCTAAAGATTTAGTAAAAAATCCTATTATAATCAAAAATAACAGTAACTATGAAGTATTCTCAGAAAAAGTATTACAAAAATTAGTTTTAGAAGATATAGAAAATTTCTTAGAAGAATTAGGTATAGGATTCACCTTTATTAAAAGTGAGTATCCAATTAAATTAGATGATAGATATAACTACATTGATTTATTACTTTATAATATCAAATACAAATGCTATGTAGTTGTAGAATTAAAAGTTACTGAACTTAAGAAAGAACATACTGGACAAATTATGACTTATATGAATTATATTGATAAAAATGTTAAAACAATTGAAGAAAATGATACAGTAGGAATTATTATTTGTAAGCAAGATAATGAATATGTAATTAAATATTGTTCGGATGATAGGATAATTGCAAGAGTTTATGAATTATTATGAATTAAAATATTAATTGAAGTACATAAGTTTACAAACAATTTGACATAATACGTAACTAACAGTTATAAAGTTTGACTCTATGTCACTAATTTGCTATACTTAAAATGAGAGGTGAATATAGATGAAACTTAAAATAGGAGTAATTTTTGGAGGAAAAAGTTTAGAACATGAATTATCAATTATAACAGCCTTACAGGCTATGGATAATATTGATACTGACAAGTATGATATTGTTCCAATATATATAACTAAAGACTTAGTATGGTATTCATCTGGATGCCTAAGATATATAGATAGTTTTAATAATTTTAATCTAATTGAAAGATATGCCACTAAAGTAAATCTAGTTAATAAAGATGGCAGATTTATCTTACAAAGGGCTGGCTTTTTCAAGAAAGAATTAACTGAAATTCATTTAGCTATTCCTATGGTTCATGGTAAAGGAACAGAGGATGGTACCCTTACAGGATACTTACAAACATTAGGTATTCCTTGTGTTAGTAATAATATTTATTCATCAGTTATCTGTCAAGATAAAGTATTCACAAAACAATTATTAGAACAAAATGATTTACCTACATTGAAGTATGTTTGGTTCTTTGATAATGAATATAATAAACATAAAGAAGAACTATTTAAGAAAATTGATAAATTAAAATATCCATTGATTGTTAAACCAGCTACCTTAGGTAGTAGTATTGGTATTAAAACAGTTAAACAAAAAGAAGAATTAGATACCATTATCAATGAAGTATTAAAGTATGATAGAAAAGTAGTTATCGAAGAAAAAATTGATAATCTTATTGAATATAATATCTCAGTTCTTAAAACAAATGATAAATTATACATATCAGCTATTCAAGAAATTGAAACTAATCTAGAATTCCGTGATTATATTGATAAATGTAATCAAGAAAATTATTTAAATGGAAACATTACTAGAACTGTTCCTGCTAAAATAAGTGAAAAATTACATGATGATATTATTGATTTAGCTAAAAAGACAATTAATTTCTTAAACAACACTGGATTATCAACTATCGATTTCTTGTATGATAAAAAAGATAAAAAATTATATATTGACGAAATTAATAGTATTCCTACATGTTTTTCACATCATATGTGGGAAGAAGCTAATATCTCATATAAAGAATTATTAACTATTATGATAAATGATACGATTAAAAACTTTAATAGAGATACTGATATGGTTATCGATATGGATATGAGTGTCCTACATGGACTTACTAATAGTGACATAAAGGAATTTAAATAAAATGTACGGATACATTAGTGGAATAATAAAAGAAGTAGAAAGCAATTATATAATAATTGATAATCAAGGCGTTGGCTATATGATCTATGTTGCTAATCCATATCATTATCAAATAGATGAAAAATATAAAATATATACCTATAATTGTATCAGAGAAGATGAATATTCCCTATATGGCTTTATTGATAAAGAAGAACTTAATCTTTTCTTAAGATTAATATCAGTAAAAGGACTAGGACCTAAAATGGCTCTTCCTATGTTTGCTACTGGTTCTACTGCCGGTATTATCGATGCCATCGATAGAGAAAATATTCTTTATTTAAAGAAATTCCCTAAGATAGGTGATAAAGTAGCTAGACAAATAATTCTAGACTTAAAAGGTAAACTAAATACTACTGGTAATAGTTCCTTAGAAACTAAAAACAATAGTGAATTAGTTGATGCCCTTGTTGCTCTAGGCTATAAACAAGCAGATATTAAGAAAATTATCAGTAGTGTCAGAACTGATATATCAATTGAAGATCAAATAAAAGAAGCTTTAAAACTATTACTTAAATAGAGGAGTTGTAATTATGAAAATTGGAATAGATATTGACGATACCTTAACAGATAGCTGGTCTACACTTATGCCACATTTTAGTACCACTTTTGGCGTATCTTTAGATCGATTAGCATCTAGTAAACCATATTATCCATCAGTTAATGATAAGTGTAGTATTGATGAATATTTTGATATGGTAGAACCTATATACGACAATATAACTCCAACTATTCCAATTAAAGAAGATGCTAAAGAAGTAATTGATAAATTACATAAATTGGGTTGCCAAATAATCTTTATAACATCTAGAGGTAAAGGATTTACCAATTCTTATGAATTAACCAAGAATTATTTAGCAAAAAATAAAATATATTATGATAAATTAATTGTTAATAAACAAGCTAAAGATAAAGTGTGTATAGCTGAAAATGTTGACATCTTTATCGATGACAGCTATAAGCATTGTAAGTCAGTAGCTGCAGCTAATATCGATGTCTTAATGTTTTCAACTAAATATAATACTCAATATCAAGAATTTAAAAGGGTTAATAATTGGAAAGAAATATATGAATATATAAAAGCGAGGTGTTAAAAATGTCTGATGAAAGAATACTTAGTGGTGAATTACTTGAAGAAGATAAAATATATAATATTCGTCCAGAAACCTTAGATGAGTATATTGGTCAAACAGAAGCTAAAGAAAATATTAGAGTATTTATCAAATCGGCCCTAATGCGTGAAGAAAGCTTAGATCATGTATTGCTATATGGTCCTCCAGGACTTGGTAAAACAACTATGGCTTATATTATTGCCAATGAACTAGGAAGTAATATTAAAACTGCTTCTGGTCCATCAATTGAAAAAAGTGGTGATTTAGCAGCTGTATTATCGACATTAGAACCTCACGATGTTTTATTCATCGATGAAATCCATAGAATCCCAAGATATATTGAAGAAATATTGTATCCCGCTATGGAAGATTTCTATCTAGATATTGTCGTTGGTGGCAGTGAAGGAACTAGTAGAAACATTAAAATAGAATTGCCTCCATTTACCTTGATTGGAGCCACAACTAGAGCAGGGGACCTATCAAGTCCACTAAGAGATAGATTTGGTATTATTGCCAAATTAAATTATTATACCGAAGAAGAATTATTCAAAATTGTTAAAAGAACATCTAGAGTTCTCAATACTGAAATTACTGATGAAGCAGCTCATGAATTAGCTAAAAGAAGTAGGGGAACTCCTAGAATTGCCAATAGACTATTTAGAAGAGTTAGAGACTTTGCCTTAGTAAATGGTGATGGTATAATTACTAATGAAATATTAGATGATGCCCTAAATAGACTTAAAGTTGACAAACAAGGATTAGATGAAACAGACTATAATTTACTTACCTCTATTATTGAAAAATTTAATGGTGGTCCTGTCGGTATTGAAGCCATTGCCTCATCTATTGGTGAAGAAGTATCGACCATTGAAGATGTCTATGAACCATACTTACTGCAACAAGGATATTTAAAAAGAACCTCTAGAGGTAGAATGGTAACCGATAGAGCATATGAAGTATTAGGCATAAATAAAGAAAAATAGGTGATTATATGAAAAAAAAAGAAGTAATCACCAAGATATTAAAATATTATGCTATAACTAGAATATTCTTAATTATTCTAATGATTATAGATAATTATTTATTAAAATCGAAAAGCCCTGAAATTCCTAATATATTTTATCTTTTTGATGGTGAACACTATCTAAATATTGCCAATAATGGCTATATAGATAATTATTTATTTGCATTCTTCCCAACTGTACCAATATTGATTAGATACCTAGGAAGATGCTTTCTTTTATTAAATCAATTATTCGTAATCTTAACTGCCTATCTTTTGTACTTAATTGGATACAAACATCTTAAATTAAAAGATCCTATGGTTCCAGTAAAATTCTTTATGATATCCCCAATTACCATCATGACCATGCTCTATTATACAGAAGCTATGTTTGTATTCTTAACAGTACTAGTATTCTATTTATATAAAGAAAAAAAATACTATCTCATATTAGGTATTCTTTTAGGTTTATCATCAACCGTAAGAAGTACTGGAAGTATCTTGTTCTTTGCTTTATTTATTTTGATGATTATCGATTTATTTAAAAAACAAATTAAATTTAAAAACATCATAATAACATATATCCCAGCTACTTTAATTAGTTGTACATATCCAATATATTTATATTTCACGACAGGTAACCCATTTAAATTTGTTGAAGTACAAAAATATTGGCTAAAAGAAAGCTCTAATATATTTAGAATATTATATGATGTAATAGTAAAAACCATAAATAATTTTGGAATAGTATGG
>CAMZBG010000034.1 GCA_947304495.1 uncultured Clostridia bacterium
CCTTGTCTTTAAAGTATTTTAAAATTGATATTTTTGGAAGCTTTTTAGTTTCTTCTATACCATTTATTATATTAGCTATTTTAGATATAATAGTATTTTTTAATACTTCATATTTACTGTGATATTCGCTTGTTTTAACTTTTAGATTAAAGTCTTCATCAAATAGTAATGCAATAATATCTTGATATTCTTTTTTCAACTGAGTAATTGCTGCTCTTATTTCATCTATAGTAAATTCATAGCCCTTGTCTTTAAAGTATTTTAAAATTGATATTTTTGGATGCTTTTTAGTTTCTTCTATACCATTTATTATATTAGCTATTTTAGATATAATAGTATTTTTTAATGCTTTGTATTCTTTTTTGTATGCGCTTACTTTAACTTTTAGATTTAAATCTTCATCAAATAGTAATGCAATAATATCTTGATATTTTTTATCTAACTGAGGAATAGCTGCTTTTAGTTGTTCAATGGTATAGTCTTCTTCAATTTCAAGATAATCTTTTAGACTAATGCGTTTATTTTTTTGTGTTTTTTTATCTTTTAATTCTGGTAATTCTGATTGAGTTAAAGTAACTTGTTCTGTTTCTTTCTTACTAGATAAGATGTTTATTATTTCTGGTAAAATTAATTCTATAAATTTTTTATAATTCTCATCTTGAGGATTTAGTTCACCTTTAATATTTAAGTTTTCATCAAAGATTATATTAATAATTTCTATATATTTTGAATCTAAATTGGAAATAGCTTTTTTTAGTTGTTCTATTGTATAGTTTTGCTCTTTAAAAAGTTCTGTCATACATATAGGTTTTCTCTTTTTTGCTTTTTCTTTGTTGTCTAATGTTTTTTTAAGAGATTCAGTGCTCGATGACATATCTTTTTTGCTTTTTTCTATAAAAAATGTTTTTGTTGTCCCTAATTCATAGCCTCTCATAATAGTGTTTAAATTTGGAATAATACGATACATGAATGAATTATAATATTTTTTATATTGTGTTTCATCAAACTTTAAAGGATCTTTAGGTAATAAGTTGTCATCAAAGAGTTCTTCTATAGCTGTTTGTTGATATTTTCTTAACTTTTTGATAGCTTCTTTTATTTGAGCTACTTGATATTTATCATTAAAATAGTTAACTAATGGTTCAAGTTTCTTAACTTTTTTTATCTGTTTGTTTTCTGGTTCTCTACCTTCTAAATATGCCAAAATTTTAAATTTAATATTGGTAATAAAATATGAATAATAACTATTTTGGGTAATTTGTTTCGTAGTTTGGAGATTGTCAGTAAAAATAGAGTAAACTTTTTTTTGGTCATCATTATCTAATTTTGAGATAGCATTTCTAATATCATCCATTGTGTATTCACTTGAAAAATATTTTTTTATTGAGTTTGTTCTTACTACTCTTCTTTCTTCTTTACCTTCGATAATGGCTGATATTCTTCTAATTAAAAAGTTTTTAAAATAAATAAAATTTTCATTATTTGAGTTGGAATCGACTGAATTAGCTAAATCGTTGCCAAATAAAGTATAGATTTTGTTTACAACACTCACACCTAATTTACTAGAAATTAATTCTCTTAACTCATCTCTTGAATGTCCTTCAAAGAAATTTTCAATATACATATAGTTTTTTTCTTTGCTTGGTTCTTCTTTTGAAGTATCGGTTCCTTTTTCTTCTAGCGCTGATAAGGTAGCGCGAATCTTATTATATAGGGATGGATAAGCGCTATCAAAGCGATATTGTTTCATATTTAATTTATCGCCAAAGCAAAGGTATACTCTCTCTCTTGATTTCTTATCTAGTTCATTAATGGCTGCTTTTATTTGATCAATGTTATACCCCTCAAAATAAAAAGTAATATATTGAGAATTACTGACATAGCCAGCATCAAATTCTTTATATATTCTAGTGGTTAGTGCACCAATATAACCATTTATTACTTCTTCACTAGTATTTGTAGATTCAGCTACTTCAAACACTTGTTCTTCATCAAAATAAAGTTTTCTGACATAAGGTTTAACACTAGCAGGTATTGTTTCTAAACAATAGATAAATTTATTATAATCTTCACGATCAATGTTAACATCTAATTTCTCAGCCAATCCTTGGATTATTGATTCGTTATATTGTTCACTTATAGGAGTGGGATTTTTTGTTAAAAATTCTTCTAATCTTCTTTGCATATTTTCATTGACATAATCTTCAAATGAAACTGATTCGTCATCGTAGTTCATAATGCATTTTATTAATTCTTTTCGACACATTTCAGTAAGTGCGCCGTTATGATATTTTGTCTTATGAGTTTTTTTAATTGCAGAAACATTTTGAGAAATCAAATGAGAATAATTACTAAACAGTTTATTGGCAAAAGAAGCCGCATTAGGTTTGCCGCTTTGAGCATTTCTAGCCCACACTAGTGCTTGATTAAATTTTCCCATGTTCTCACCTCAAATGTTAATGTATACTATAACATATAAGTCTTTTTTTGACAATATTAATTTATGAATAATTGTCTAAAAATTAGTATGCTAGCATACTAATAATCTTCGTAATAATTTAATATTTTTTCATAAGTACCATCTTTAGTTATTTTATCCCATTCTTTTTTATATACTTCTCTAGCATATTCTTTATTTAGATACTCTGTTTGAAATTTATCTCTTCTTTCAACTAAAATAGGATTATTGGTCCAAAGATTAAAGCTACCATTGGCATTAAGCCTTTTACATATATAACTATGGCAGTTTTCAAAATGTTCTTCAAAATTATAATTGGGATAATGTTTTATCGAAGTTGATATTTGTCTTTTCGCTAGAAGTTTGATATCAAAATCGCGATCAGAATCAGATACACATTCACCATAAATATTTCTAGGTTTTGTCTTTCTAGAGCCACGATGATCTTCGATAGCTTCTTTCATTATTTGGATTTGTTCATCAGTAAAATATTTCTTTAATTCTTGATCATTTGCTAATATTTTTCCTGATTCAATTTCATGAGTTTCACGGCTGACACCTAAGCCAAGATCATGGTAACTAGCAATTGTATATGCCATATTAATATCTAAATGATAGTATTCAGCAAGCATCATCATATTAGTAATAACATTATTAATATGAATCATGCCATGAGAATAAAATTTTTCATATCTGGGAAAGATATTTGCTTCTATATACTTCTTTAATTCTTTATTAATTGTTTTCATACTTATCTCCTCATATCAAAAAATGCCTAATTCTTTAAATCTTGCTACTATTTTATCATTAGTAAAAATACGGCTTTGAACATATTTATTTGCCTTCCAATTAGGATAGTTATTATTAATGTATGTTATGCATTTTTGAATATCAGCTTTGCTATAATTATTAATTTTAAGAATTCTAGAAATGGTTCCCACTAGAATATGTTCTACAGCAGCATATTCAATTCTTTCTTTAAATTCTTCGTATTTATTAATTTCTTTAGCATATTCAACAATATGATCAATAGCTTTTAATGTATCTAATTGATTATCGGTATTGCTCCTAATAGTGCTATCATCATGAACTACATATGTATATAAAATTTTATCGACATATGAAGCAGTGTCATTAAATATTATTAGTTTGAAGATAAATTCTAAATCTTCACCAATTTTAATATCAGAGAATTTAATATTAGATTCTTTAATTAGTTTTTTATTAAACAATCTAATACATACAGATGGAGATTTTAATAGTTCTAAATCTTCAATTTTTCTATGTGCTTCTTGTTTAACACCATTTATTTCTTTATAGGCTGCCAACATAGAACAATAGATATCAGATGGTTTAATATTACGATATAATGTTTCGATAGTATCTTTTTCAATGTAATCATCACTATCTAGAAAATATATATAATTACCTTTAGATATTTCTATACCTTTATTTCTGGAATAGCCAACGCCAATATTTTTATCATTTTTTAGATAAACTATTCTTTTATCTAGGGCTTCATATTTTTTAATTATACTCTCTACATTATCTAAAGAACAATCATTGATAATTATTATCTCTATGTTCTTATAAGTTTGATTAATAACTGATGATATACATCTTTCAAACCATTTTTCATTATTGTAGACAGGAATTATTATACTTATTAATTCATTTTTCATATTTTTTCTTCCTTTCTTAATTATTTTTTAATAATTAAATATCCATTATTAAATATTTTATCAATTGGACAATTGTTATCAATTAAATGTTGAATTACTGCTCCTGCTACTGCTGATAGGAGTATCTTTGCCATTTCTGATAAATTATTAAGTAATATAATTTGATCTGCTGATACTTCATTAAGCATAAATTTCATTCCTTTTAATTCATCAAAGTGTTCTGATAAAGCCCATTCAATTTGATAATGTTTGTCTTCTACGAATATTTCTATAATTTGCATTACGTTATCTCCTTTCAAAAACATTATAAATAAAGAACTATTTAAATAATAACGCAAAAAGTTCATCAAGATATTCAACTTTATTATTACATGAATATATTTCTCTAAAATTATTATGATTATAAAATTTTATTTCTTTTACTTCCTTTTCATCATGGTCAATGTTATTAAAAAATGCTAATAATTCTTTACTTGTATACTTGGTATTAACTTCAAATAATGTACCTACTGGATAAAAAGCTTTATTTAATTCATTAAAATCGGGATACTTTAGATACTTTAAGTCAATAGTAAAGTTCTCGTTATTATTTAAATCAATTCCTAATTCTTCTTTGAATTCTCTAATGAAACATTTTTTATAATCAAATTTATTATTAATAATATCTTCATTAGAAGCCATTCCGCCAATAGTATTTAGTCTATTTTTATTATTTAATATAATGCATACATAATTATCTGATGTTTTTATATATCCAGCTGAAAATAATGATCTAACTATTAATTTGTTAGTTCTTTTGGCATATATCAAATATGAATACTTAGTCTTAGAAATAGTAATTATAGGAACACTATCATCAATATTAGTAACACAATATATATCACCATCAAAGAAATCATTATGATTTTTATTTTTAAAGAATGTTTCCCAAACACTTTCTATTTCGTTTTTGGTTAAATCATCAACAATTAATTCTCCGTCATATATAGTCTTAAGTTTAGCAATCTTCTTAATCATTTGTATCTCCTCTCAAAAATCATACTACCTAATAGTTTTAGTATCAGTACTAATTAATCTAACCTTGTTTGTGTGTTACTAGGTCACCAGCTATTTTTTCAGCTATTCTACCGTAATTTTTATTGTCTCTTAATTCAGCTATACTAATCCATTTAGAATCTGATGATTCACTTAAATCTAATTTTACTTCTTTAATACTGTCAATTGTAAATAAATATCTAAATTCAAAATGATAATGTTCTGGTAGATTTAATCGTTCGTTATATGGTATCACATGGGTATCAATATCAATAGGAATTAATTTATTATTTGATAATATAACTTCTTTCGGCTTATCAAGACCAGTTTCCTCTAATATTTCTCTTTTTGAAGCTTCAAGGGGATTAATATCATTAAAGTCAATATGACCTCCTGGATATAGAAACATCTTTAAGTCATTGTGATAAATCACTAGGAATTTTTGTTCTTTCTTAGCATAAATAAACCCACCAGCAACAATGTGGCCGTCAAAATTATTCCAATCCGTTATTTGATCATCATTATGATTTTGCAAATATTCTATTAATTTTTTTTGCCTTTCCTGCTCATTTGGAAATATAAGTAAATACTCTCTAATTAATTTTAAAAGTAAATCTTTCATTTTTATACACCTATTCTTTCATTACCTAATTTGCTAGCCACTGTTTCTAGTTATGAGACTCCTTAGTTATTTGCTTACTAGTGCAAAGTTCTTATTAACTTAATTTCTTTATCATCAATGTATTTGTTTCTTGCATAAAAGATAATTCCTTTTGCTTCATGTTCTACTCTTTTCTTTGCTTCAGGATGGTTCATCCAATTATCCCTTGAAACAGGACTATTATCATCATAGCAAAAACTATATTTAATCCATTTTGGCATATATCTACTAAGTGTAAGACTTAATCTTTGAATATGAAACGGAGAGGAAACTATTATCAATCTTTCTATGTTCTGCAAAAGAAATTTTCTTTCTAATACTAACATTGAACATAAAATGTTTTCAGTAGTATTATTAGATTCTTGTTCAGTTAATATTACTTCTTCAGGAACACCTAAAGACAAAGCTTTTTCTTTCATAATTTCAGCTTCTGGTATTGTTCCATTTTTTCCTTTACCGCCAGTAAATAAGATATATGGTGCTCTTTTATTATTATATAATTGGATAGCTAAATTTAATCTTTCATTAAGATCTCTTATACTACCAAATACCCATATACAATTTCCTTTTTTTCCATCATCTCTTGGTATATCAAAAAGAATAATATTTATATCTTTCTCACTTAAATCATTTTCATTTATTTTTGACAGCAACATTTTTTATTATCTCCTCTCTAATATGCAGATGCTCTCTATATGATGTGTTTGCGGAAACATATCAACGATACTGATACCTGATATTGCATAATTATCTAATAATTTAATATCTCTAACTAAAGTCATTGGATCACATGATACATATACTATTTTAGAAATATTTGATTCGTTTAAAAGCTTAATTGTATGTTTATCTAGACCAATTCTTGGAGGATCGACGATTATAGTGTTACCTGTTATAGTTTCACTTGTTATTTTAGAGACATCTTTATGGATAAAGTTAGTGTTAGTTATATTGTTAATTAAGGCATTTTCTTTAGCATCTTTAATAGCATCTTCAATTATTTCAATACCTAAAATACTTTTTACATGTTTAGCTACATAGAGAGTAATACTACCAACACCACAATAAAGATCAGTAACAATATCATTTTTATTAAATTCTCCTAATCTTACTATTTCATCATAAAGATTACTAATATTAGTAGTGTTTATTTGAAAGAATGATTTATTTGATACTTTATATTTAAGATTACCAATAGTTATATAGCCAGGTTCTTGATAATATTTACAAGTATTGTTTATGTAGATAGCTAGGCAGTAATCTTTTAAGCTATCTATTTTCATATTACCGGTAATATCTAATACTAGACCATCATCATATTCACGAATAGTTATTTTCTTTACTGATTTAGTATTCTCTTTTTGAATTAGATTATATAATTCATTAATTTTATCACTGACAAGTAAACATCTATCTATTTTGATAACATTATCAAATTCAGATACTAAACCTAGATTATTATCATTATGAAAAGTAATCTTATTACGATAATGATAAATATTATTACTAGGGATTATTTTAGGATTTATATCAATATTAAGATATTTTTTAAAGATATTTTTTACTTTATTTTCTTTAAAAGCTAACTGTTTTTCATATGGAAGAATACTTATATTACAACCACCACAAATATCATAATATGGGCATTCTGGAAGTACTCTATCATTACTTTTAGTAATGATATGGTTTATTCTACCAATATCATATTTGGGAAAAGACTTATAGATTTCTATATCCAAGAAGTCTCCAGGGATACTTTTAGGAACAAAGATTATTTTATTATCTATTTTACCTATTCCCTTACCCATATGATCCATATCTGTTATTGCTATTTTCATTTTATCACAACCTTATTGGATTTACATCGATACTAATATCTACTTTAGTATTTACTTTGTAGATATCATCTAATTTGTTTAGAATAGTATTTAATTTATCATCATATTTATATTTGATAATACACTGATAATGATACACATTATTCATCTTAAAGACACTGGCCATCGAAGGACCTAAGACAATAGTTTTTTCATTTAAATTTTTTCTTAAATATTCTCTAATCTTATTAGCTTCTTTAAAACCTTCTTCATAATTACGGCTAGTAATATTAACTAGAGTAAGATAATAATATGGAGGATAATTTAAGATTTTTCTAATGTTCATTTCTTCATGATAAAAATCTAAATAATCATGATTTTTGGCATATTTAATACTATAGTGATCTGGATTATATGTTTGAATAACTACTTCACCTGATAAATCACTTCTGCCAGCTCTACCGGACACTTGACTCAAAAGTTCAAAAGTTACTTCAGCACTTCTAAAATCAGGAATATTTAAAGACATATCGGCATTGATAACACCTACCAAAGTAACTAGAGGAAAATCTAGACCTTTAGCAATCATTTGTGTACCTAGTAAAATATCATATTTATGATCACCAAAATCAGATATTATTTTTTCATGCATTCCTTTTCTACTAGTGGTGTCCATATCCATTCTGACTACTCTGGCTTTAAACATTTTATTTAATTCTTCCTCTAAACGTTCAGTACCAAGGCCATAATCTTTCATGTTATCAGAACCACAAACAGGACATTTGTTGACATTTTTAATACTGTAATTACAATAATGACAACGATTAGTATTACTACTTTTATGATATGTTAATGTAATGTCACAATTAGGACATTTAATAACATAACCACAATCGCGGCAAGTTAGCATTGAAGAATACCCTCTTCTATTTAAAAGTAAAATTACTTGTTCATGTTTTTTAATTTTTTCAGCTATCTTAGTAGATAAGATATTAGAAAGAATAAAATGACCTTTTTTTATTTCATTTTTCATATCAACAACAGTAACATTTGGTAGTTTGCCACCACCAGCCCTTTTATCTAAAGTGAGTAATTCATAGACTCCTTTACGAGCTCTAGCAAACGATTCAAGCGATGGTGTAGCACTGCCTAAGATGACCGGAGCATGGTGATAGATACCTCTTTTCATGGCGACATCTCTAGCATGATATCGTGGATTATTCTCTTGCTTATAAGTACTTGAGTGTTCCTCATCAATAACGATAATACCAATATTATCTAGAGGAGCAAAGATGGCACTACGCGCACCGACTACGATTTTCACCTTACCTTCGATTATCTTACGGTATTCATCATACTTTTCGGTGTCAGATAGACCACTATGTAAAATAGCTACTTCACTACCAAAACGAGTTACAAATCTATCTACAATTTGGGGAGTTAAACTTATTTCAGGAACTAACATAATAGCTGTTTTTCCTAGTTTTAATGCTCTATCTATAAGTTCCATATATACTTCTGTTTTACCACTGCCAGTAACACCATATAATAAATATGGTTTATGTATAGATAGTTTTACAGAATCTACAACTTGTTGTTGGTCTTTGTTTAAGCTAACTAATTTATATTTACCGCTAGTATGACTTTGATATCTATTTACTTCAACATATTCTTCTTTAATAATACCATTTTTAATTAAGGTATTAATACTACTGGTTAAACTATTTACAAGTATTTTTTCTTCAATAATTAGTTTTTCAATAATATCTATTTGGCCTTGATATTTACAAGTTTCAAGATAATTACAAGCTTCTTCATTAGTGATATTAAGGGATATATATCTATCTTTTTTAATACCAATATTAGTTTTATGACTAGCTTTAAGAGCTTTTGGTAACATAGCTTGATAAATACTTATTTTACTACATAATATTTCTTTTTGAATAGCAATACCAAGCGATAGCATTTCTTGATTGAGAATTGGTTTTTCATCACACAATTTTGCTATTTCTTTTAATTCATACTCTTCATTATATTTATTAGATATTGAAGTAACAAAACCTTCAATTAATTTATTATTAAAGGGAACTAGAACACGATGACCAATTTGAATACTATTTTGTATGGTACTAGGAATAATATAAGTAAATTCACGATCAACCATTTTGCTACCATATTCGATTATTACTTTAGCATACATAGTACCATCTCCTTAAAATAATTATACAGATATAAGATAATAAAGTCAATATTAGGCAAACAATTGTTTCAAAACAAAAAGACAAATATATTTGTCTTATGTTCTTTGAAAGTTATCTTTGTTTCTTTTATAATTAATTTGATTTATTGTTCCTTGAATATCTATTTGTTCACTGACAGTTTTACTATTATATGTTGAGGCTAGATCCATAATAGTGACTAGTTCTTCACTCGGTTCATTTATTCTATAGGCATATAGGACATATCCATTTTCAATTACATTACCTTCATGG
This sequence comes from uncultured Clostridia bacterium, assembly GCA_947304495.1. The sequence continues at coordinate 10,146 of CAMZBG010000034.1, forward strand.
ATTGAAAATGCTTGTAATTCTTTAATTGAAATACTTTTCTCGGCTGGTTTACCTAGAGCTTGAGCACTATCATATAATTTTTTTAAATTTCTAAGGGGTATTTGGATAAAATTATCTTTATTTTGAAAATCTTCAAATTTTATCGTTGCCAAACTTATGAAGTCATCAAGATTTTTGATATTACCAAATGATACCGGTTTATTTTCTACACCATCAGTAAGTATATCTGCAGCTTGATAACTGGTAACAGCTTCAGTACCTAATTGGAGAATAAAAATAATGCTGCTATCGATATCACCAACTAACCAATCAAAACTATATTTAGTATTTATCTTATTCATAATATCACCACTCTTCTATAATAAATATAACAATAAACATACTTTTTGTCAAAGATAACAATAGTGTTTTACAGTTATATTTACTCTTTTTAGCAATCTAACTTGACAATTGCTAATTTTGTGCTATACTCTTTTATAAAGGAGATGGTATTATGCAAGAAAATAATCCATTTGAAGAAAATTTAAAAGATGTATTAACAAAATATGGGCGTGATATTACTGAAGAAGCTAGAAAAGGAAAAATAGATCCAGTTATTGGACGTGATGAAGAAATTCGTAGTATTACGAGAATCTTATCTAGAAAGACAAAAAACAATCCAGTATTGGTAGGTGTTCCTGGAGTTGGTAAAACAGCTATTATCGAAGGACTTGCAACCCGTATTACCAAAGGAGATGTTCCTAATAATTTAAAGGATAAAACTATTTGGTCTTTGGATATGGGGGCATTAATAGCAGGAGCAAAATATCGTGGTGAATTTGAAGAGAGATTAAAAGCTGTTTTAAAAGAAATAAAAGATTCTGATGGTAAGATTATTTTATTTATTGATGAAATTCATTTACTGGTTGGGGCAGGTGCTATGGAAGGAGCAATGGATGCTGGAAACTTGTTAAAACCAATGTTGGCACGTGGAGAAATTTTATGTATTGGAGCTACAACTTTAAATGAATACCGAAAATATATTGAAAAAGATGGTGCTCTAGAAAGAAGATTCCAAAAAGTATTAGTCAATGAACCTACAGTAAGTGATACGATTGCTATCTTAAGAGGATTAAAACAACGTTTTGAGGTATATCATGGAGTTACTATTAAAGATGCCGCTTTAATTAGTGCTGCTAATCTATCTAATAGATATATTACTGATAGATTTTTGCCAGATAAAGCAATTGATTTAGTGGATGAAGCTTGTGCCACAATTAAAGTACAAATGGAATCTGTTCCAGTTAAACTAGATTATTTAACGAGAGAGATAATGACATTACAAATTGAAAGAGAATCTTTAAAGAAAGAAAAAGATGATATTTCAATGAGACGAAAAGAAGAGATAGATAAAAAGCTAGTTGAATTAGAGAAAGAAGAAAAAGAGTTACGTGATAAATGGAATACAGAAAAAGAACTTAGTGTTAAGATAAAGAATAAGCAAGCTGAGTTAGTTAAAGCTAATCATGAATTAGAACTGGCAGAAGCTGATTATGATTATGAAAAAGCGGCTGTTTTAAAACACGGAACAATTCCTAAACTTCAAGAAGAATTAGCAACATTTAAATTTAATAATGAAGCATCTTCCCTACTTAGTAATGTTGTCGATGAGGAATCAATTGCTAGCATTGTTTCTAAATGGACTAATATTCCAGTTACAAAACTAGTAGGTAGTGAAAGGGATAAATTACTTAACTTAGAAGAAAACATGAAGAAAAGAGTAAAAGGACAAGATAAGGCTATTCATCTAGTAGCGGAAGCGATTAAAAGAGCACGTGCAGGGATAAAGGATCCGAATAGACCTATTGGTTCATTTATGTTTCTAGGTCCTACTGGTGTTGGTAAGACAGAAGTTGCTAAAACGCTAGCTTATGAATTATTCGATGATGAAAAGCATATTGTCAGAATCGATATGTCTGAATATATGGAAAGTCATTCAGTATCACGTTTAGTTGGGGCTCCTCCAGGATATATTGGATACGATGAAGGTGGGCAATTAACTGAAGCAGTCAGAAGAAATCCATATTCAATTGTCTTATTTGATGAAATAGAAAAAGCACACAAAGATGTCTTTAATATTCTACTTCAAATACTAGATGATGGTAGAATTACTGATTCAACTGGAAGAACAGTCGATTTTAAGAATACGATTATTATTATGACATCTAATCTTGGTAGTAATTATATTTTAAATAAAGAACCAAATCTAGATGAATTATTAGATCAGGAATTAAGAAAAACGTTTAAGCCAGAATTTTTAAATCGTATCGATGAAATCATTACTTTTGATGCATTATCAAAAGATACGATATATGAAATATTAGATAACATTGTTAAAAACATTGAAGATCGATTAAAGGATAAAGCACTTAAGATAGTATTAACTGATAAAGCTAAGAATTATATTATTTCATCAGCATATAATGAATTATTTGGGGCAAGACCAATAAAGAGATATGTTACTAAAAATATTGAATCTTTAATTGCTAACAATATTCTTATGGATAAGATTAAATTTAATAGTACGATTACTATCGATATTGATAAAGATAATTTTATAATAAAATAAGAGAATTATTTAT
>CAMZBG010000035.1 GCA_947304495.1 uncultured Clostridia bacterium
ATCAAAGTCAACCTTTCTATAAAAATAAAAAAAGAAAAAATATTATCATAAATATATATTTCTTTTTCTTTTAAAGTATAATGGTGCCGCTTGACAGAATCAAACTGTCCTCTGAAGCTTACCATGCTTCTGTTCTGTCACTGAACTAAAGCGGCATCACATGTATTATTATACTACAAAGATTGATAATTTTGAAGATTATTGAATTGTTTTTTACAATTATTTTGGTTATAATTATTATAGGTGATTATTATGAGAGATATAGTGGAAAAATTAACGAAGTTAGGAAAAACTATAAGTACTATGGAGTCTTGTACTGGTGGATATATTGTCAATGCTATTACTAATATCGAAGGTGCTAGTGAAGTATTAAAATTTTCAGCAGTTACGTACTCAAATGAATATAAAATTAAAATGGGAGTTTCAAAAGAAGTCATCGATAAATACTCTGTATATAGTAGAGAAGTATCTGATGAGATGAGTAGAACAATTGCTAATTATACAGAATCTGATTATGGTATTGGTATTACAGGAAAACTAAATCGTGTCGATAAATATAATCCATATGGCGAAGATAATATTGTCTATATTAGTATATATGATAGAGAAAATAATAAATTCTATAATGCCACAGTGGAGTGTACTGAAGGTAGTAGGGCTGATAATAAGGAATTGGTTTTAAATACTGTTATTTATTTATTAAAAGAGAAAATTAATTAAAGGGACTACGTGGTCTCTTTTCATATACTATGATATAATAAATTTGGTGGTAATATGGCAAAGAAAGATTACTATATTATAGAAAAGAATGTTGAAAAAGTTATTAGTGGTAAAAATACTGATTTTTTGGATATAAATACTTTTAATTTAGTTCGTAGTAAACTTAGAAATATTAATTATGAGGTGTTTTATCCATATAAGGATGCTGAAAAGGTAATTATATATGTAAATAATATGCCACAAGTTAAATTATTAGAAATTATTACCAATAATAAGCTTAGACATAAAGATATTATGGGAAGTTTATATGGTTTAGGAATAGATGGAGGATTATTTGGTGATATTATTGTTGATAACACACATTACTATATCATCATATTTGCCTCAATATATGACTTTTTAATGAATGAATTTAAATCTGTTGGAAAATATAATATCAACTTAAAGGAAGTTGATTGGGAAATACTTGATAGTTATGAGAGAAAATATGAAGAATTAGAATTCATTGTTTCTAGTTTACGAATAGATACGATTGTAGCTAGAATTATCGGCACTAGTAGAGATAGTATTAAGAATAAATTTATGAACGATGAAGTATTTTTAAATTATAATGTATGTCACAGACTTACTTATAATCTTAAAGAAGGGGATATTTTTAGTATTAGAAAATATGGAAAATATAAGTTTATGGGAGTTATTAGGGAAAGCAAGAAAGGTAATTATGTTATTAGGTGTAATAAGTATATTGATAATTAATGCTTTTTATGTGATAATATAATAGATATGGTAGGTTGTGATTATGAGAAAAATATTTTCTAAATTTAATAATTTTTTTACTTTAAATGAAAGAAATACTAGTGCGAAGACAGAAATATTTGCTGGATTGACTACATTTTTGGCAATGGCATATATACTAGTAGTAAATCCAAACAATATATTACTTAACGGAACAGCTGATCCAAGATTTACAAGTGTCTTTATTGCAACGGCAATTGGAGCTTTTATCGGTACCTTGCTAATGTCTTTGATTGCTAATATGCCACTTGCTTTGGCACCGGGTATGGGATTGAATGCCCTAGCTGGAGCCATTATTGGTGGGGCTATGGGATATAATTATTCATATGGTAATACGATGGCACTTATTTTTATAAGTGGAATAATCTTCTTAATCTTTTCTTTTGTTCCTTGGAAGATAGATAAAGAAACTGGAAAAATGATGTCATTGCGAGAAAAAATATTTGAGGGAATGCCTAAGGCAATTGTCAATAGTGTATCAGTTGGAGTTGGGCTATTTATTGCTTTTATCGGTCTTCAAAATGCCCATATTATTACTGCCAATCAATATACTTTAGTTGAACTTGTCAATTTTAACGATGCGTATGCTTGGTTATCAGGTGGAGATGGATGTATGGCAATGGTAGCACTATTTGGTTTAATGGTTATTGGGATTCTATCTCACTATAAGGTTAAAGGGGCAATTATTTGGGGCGTTATCTTATCAACAATTTTAGCTATCCCACTAGGTGTTACCAATTTTGATATTTTATTTGGTAAATATGCTGGTATAAATTGGAATTTTATTGCAAATATTAAAGAATTCTTTGATTTATCTAGTGAAAATTCAGTATTTTTATCAATGTTTAAAGGGGGATTTAATTTTCCTAATGGTTCATTATTAACATCACTTATGTTAATCGTATCTTTTTCATTAATTGACATGTTTGATACGATTGGAACTATTATTGGCTGTGCAAAGAATGCCAATCTGATGGATAAAGATGAAAAGCCTATCAATTACACAAAAATAATGTATGCTGATAGTTTAGCTTCAATGGTAGGGTCTTTGGTAGGAACTAGTACTGTATCGGTTTTCGTTGAAAGTAGTACAGGTATATCAGCTGGAGGAAAGACCGGATTAACTGCTCTTACAACGGCTATTCTATTTATTATTGCAATATTCCTTTTACCTTTATTTGCATTTATACCGCAAGCAGCAGCGGCTAGCGCACTTATTTATGTTGGGGTATTAATGATGTCAAACATCAAGAATGTTGACTTTAAGCATATTAAAAATGCAATTCCATCATTTATGACGATTATGATTATGCTTTTATCATATTCAATTACTGATGGTATCGGTATTGGGATTATTACATATGTATTTTTAGATTTAATTATTTATGTAATTGATTTAATAAGATATAAGATGGATAATTCAAAAAAGAAACCTAGTACTGATGTCAATATAGCAACAATAGTTATTGTTATACTTTTCTTAATATACTTTTTAATGCCAGCAATAGGCTAGAGACGTATTATTGTCTCTTTTTTTTATTAGATAAAACAAAATATATGTTATAATATATTTAGGTAGGTGATAATATGAAAAACTATTATATTGATCTTGGTTCTTCAACAATTAAAGTATATTGTTATGATCAAAAATTAATTCTTTTAGAAGAACATTCAATTTATTTTAAAAATGATTTTGATGCTGAAAAGGGAATAAGTAAGAGTAATTTAGATGAATTATGTGATTATTTTGATGAAATTAAGAAGAAATATGATTTGAAATACTATAACACAAATATTTATGTTACAGGTATTTTTCGAAATTTAATACCAGAAAGAAAACAAGATTTAGTTAAATTATTTAATGATAAATTTGATTTGCATTTTAATATTATTAGTCATGGTATTGAAAACTATTATTTAGCTAAGGCTATGGAAAATGATTATAATGGTAATAAGGTATTAATTATAAACATGGGTGGTAAAACTACAGAATTAGTTACTTTTGTTGGCAACAAAGTTACTAGTACCCTAAATCTTAGTATTGGAGTTGCTGATTTATTAAATAATTTTGATAAAGTTAATGATAAATATAGTGGTAATACTGTTCAAGAAATGGAAGAATTTGTTAATAAGAAGATAAGTAATATAGAATTAGATGATGATTATGATTGTGCTATATTTACTGGTGGTGAAGAGAGATTTGAATTATTGACAAAATTTAATTTAGTAGAAAATACATTATTCAATGATAATATTCATAAGTATATGGTTACTTTAGAAGATTATATTGCTGGTACTGAAAAAGTATTTAACGATATTTCTATCGATGAATTATATGAATTAATGCCATCTAATCCTAAATGGATGGATGGGGCTCGTAGTGGCGCTATTATTCCATTGGCATTATTTAGAAAAGCTAATGTTAAATGGATTGTTCCATCAGATTTAAATCTAATTAATGGTGTTATAAATGATTTAAAATAATTATATGGAAGGTAGGTATCAGATGAAATATAGATTTTTAATTGTTATTGGTGTAATTATTATTATACTAACTATTTTAGGTATAGTTACAGGATTTAAGGATAATGCTAGAGTTAGAAATGGCATGGAACCAATATATGTTACGAAAATAGTAAGTCAAGATGGAAGTAAAGTTACATATTTTGGAATTGGATATAAAGTAATTAGATATCCAAGTATAAGTCCGAATGAACCATATGAAAATAATGTAGGAGTAAAATATGGTAGTTGGTTTATGAAATATGATTTACCTAAAGATAATAGTCCTAAAGTAATTAAAATAAATATATTTGATAGAGATGAAATAATTAAGGTTGCTATTGACAATTTTTCTCAGTTTGATAACTACTTTGAATATACGGATAATGATGTAATTGATAAAATATATAATCTTTTTACTGATTTAGAAACGGTTAAAGAAAGTAAGGGAACTGAACCAGAAAGTCCCGAAGAAATCTATAAGATTATATTTTTCAACGATGATAATATGTTAGTAGAAAGTGATAATGATATATTTAAATCAATTGTTTATGTATTTGAAAAAGACGATAAATACTATGTATTTGAACAGAATAATGGCATATATGAAGTAAAAGAAGAAGTTTTGAATACTATTAAGGACTACACAAAATAGTTACTTATTTGCAAATAAATATTTGCTATGATGTTCGGTGAAGTTAATTTATGATTTAGAAATTTTACACTAAGCAGAAAGCTTATTGTAATATTGTTTTGAAAGTCTATTTTTTAAGAATCATGAAAACATGGTGGGTACTAATTTGTATTTTTATGCGATGATTATATTTTATCTTTATTGTCTTTTCTAGTGTTATGTGCGGAGGTTATATATGAAAGAAATTATTGACATATATGATAAATCTTTAAATAAAACTGGGAAATCTATTGTTAGACATTCTGTTACTTTAAAGCCAGATGAATATACCTTGGGTGCTCAAGCGGTAATAATTAATTCTGATGATATGATACTGATAAGTAGAAGATCTGCTAATAAAAGCGTTGCTCCGCTAAAATGGGAATGCAATGGAGGAGCAATATTATCTGGTGAAGATGTTTTAGATGGTCTTGTTAGAGAAATATATGAAGAATTGGGAATAATTCTGGATAAGAATAAAGCAATTTATTTAAAAACTTCATTGAATGAGCAAAGTTTTAAGAGAATATATTTGATTAGAAAAGATATTCCCTTAGCCGATATTGTTTATAATGATGGAGAAGTGTGTGATGCTAAGTGGGTATCTATTAAAGAATTTATGGATTTAATTAATAATGGGGAAATGGTTACTAATGTTAATTTTGATGAGAATGATTATTATAAAAGTTTAGAATTACTTAGGAGTGGTGAATAATGAAAAAATTAATTATTGTTGTTCCTATCATGATATTGATTGTGGGATTACTATCATGGATGATTGTTAATAATAATCGAAAAAACTACTATCAGAATTTAAAAGATAATATTCAGGATGATATAGAGAGAGTATTATATTTAATTAGTCCACAATGTTCTGTTGGTAGCATACAAGGTAGTATCGTTTTCGAAGAATCACAAAATGATTATTATTTGGTTGACAAAAAGAAACTCCTTGATATCGATGGTAAGTCATATTGTAAAATTAAAGTTAATCCTAGATGTGTTAGCGATGGCAAATTAGAGTGGGATACATATATAAAATGCAAGAATTATCAAGATAAAGGATACGAAGATGATAAATAATTATAGGAGTGGTAAAATGAAGAAATATTTATTATTATTTGTTTGTTGTATGTTAATAATATGTGGTTGTGAAAACAATAGCAAACCTAAACTTAGTGAACTTTCACCAATAAATGATGCGATTATTGCATATTTTCAGGCTGAGAATCCTGAATATAACAATTATGTTTTCAATTATGTTGATGAAAAGTCAAGAACAGTAGTTGTAGGACTACTAAATAATACAAAGGAAGAGCAAGATAGATTTAGACAACTAGTTGTCGATTCAGAGTATTTAGTGTTTCAAGAAGCTGATTACAACTATAATCATGATTAATATAAAAAGAGCAGTACATAAATGTACTTGCTCTTTTATTATTAGCTTATTCTTCTGTTTGTGGATTTGGATGTCTAATTACTAATCCTGGCTTTAAAACTCTTTTGCCACCTATTTTAAATGCTACTTTTTGACCTTGTTGTGGTTGAATTAATTGGGCATGCAATCTTGTTTGAGAAGCTCCTGAATATAATCCATTTCCGAATCTAAAACACAATGCTCCCCCTGGAATCTTACGTGTCTTTTTTAAATATATCCAAATTTGATATAATTCTAGTTGCATTTCTTCTGACATATCTTCAAGTTTGTATACAGGATTTTTGGCTACTATCATAAAGTGTTGTTCGGCATTTTCATATGGAAATCTATTAACAGTCGCAACCCAATGATTTCCTGTATATAATACTTCTTGATCAAGGATACTTGGGTCTATTGGGTCTTGATTTTTATCTTCAAAACTAACCATAAGATCTAATTGTTCTTGATCTCTAGCATTTGGTAAATAGCTATATTTAGCCCATGAAAGGTCAATTTCTGGTTGCACTTCTTCTGTAGCAACTTTGCTTTCTTCTTTTCTATCACAAATTAATGTTATTCCTTTTTTAGCCGCTAATTCGTGAGAACGTTTACTCCAATTTCTATCTGGATGATCTTCCAAATAATGAATTGTAGTAACACCTTTATCGATTAAGGCTTTCATACATCTATCACAAGGAAATAAGGTAACATATATTGTATCTGTTGAACCAATATCCGAAATTCTTTTTAATAAATTGATTTCAGCATGTTCAACGGTTGAATAAAATAACTCTGTTCTCTCATTTAGGTCCTTTTTAGAAATTGTAGGATCTGGTTTATTAGTTCCAAAGTACCATTTTCCATTTACTTTTGCAGCTGCTACGACAGGAACTTTCCATTCAGTTGAATCGCTTAAATGTTTGATTATTTCTGGATATGGTTCTTCAGTCATATCATTTAAGCCTAGCCTAATAATTGTATCTGCAACAGCTTGATTGTGTCTTTCTATAAAATTATCTACTTTATCAGCCATATTGGCTATGAGTTTATTTCTTAATTTGTTCGATGTCGATGTTTCAGCTTGCCTTCCTAAAATTGCAATTTGACCACAGTATTTTGTCGACAACTCTTCATATTCTTCAATTGTATAATTTTCAGTAATGGTAATTAATACATCTGGTCTTACTTTTTTAATAAGATCCCAGTGTGGTGCATTTGCTTTTTTAATGACAATGTCATCTATTAAACTTTTCCCTGGTTCGTATGTTCTTGTTTTATTGAATCCTAGCTCCTTAAGCATAGCATATCTTTCATCTTCAGGAATAAGAGGTCTGTTAGGTCCTTTTCTTCTTTGAATTTTTTCATCACTATCTACTCCTACGACTAGATATTCGCAAATCGCTTTAGCTTGTTTTAAATATCTTAGATGGCCAATATGGAATTGATCCCATGATCCTTGTACCAAGCCTATTCTTTTACCTTCGTGTCTTGCTTCTTCTAATGCTTCTACATCGAGTTCTCCTATTTTTCCAATCTTTTTTCCTTCTTTTTCAGCTGCTTCACGCTCTTCTTCTGTTATATTTTCTATATCTACTTCAAACATATTAAACTCCTATTGGTATTTTTCTTATTCTTTCATTTGGATGATAATCTTCTAGAACAAAATCTTCTTTACGATAATCCCATACTCTATCATGATGCCCTATAGTTTTTAATGTAGGAAGAGCATTTATTTTTCTTTCTGCCATTTCTTCAGCATATTTTACTGAATTACTATAAATATGGGCATTAGCTAAAACAAAGACTAATTTACCTGGTTTTAAACCATGTGTTTCAGCCATAGCAATAATTAATGCCGAATACTCAGCTAAATTACTTGGAAGTCCTACGACAACATCGCAACTTCGCTGATACATTACCATATCAAGTCTGTCACCTCTAATATAAAATAAAATGTCGCCGTGGCAAGGACAAACAGTTACTTTTTGTTGATGATTTTTATTTCTGATTGTGTAGTATGGAATCCAGTTGGTTATTCTGTGGGTTTTTAGTTCTGGTCTTTCTCTCATCTGTTGGTCAATTTCTTTCCACTGGTTAAAAGTGCTGCCATCAGGCATTGGGAACTCTGTCCATACTGATCCATATGATCCAGGACCGATATCTCCTTTTTCGAGTCCTCTTTTAGCACATTTCTTTTCTGTTACCCATGGCCCCCAAAATTTGCAACCAAATTCTGCTAATTGCTCTTCGGTGTGGGCACCATTTATGAATCCAAATATTTCACCAATAGCTCCTTTATAAAAACCAGAGATGTCTCTTTCAGTAATAATTGGAGCGCCATCATTTAATATATCAAATGATAGTGTTTTTCCAAGTAATTCTATGGTAGTTAATGGTTCTCCGGTTTCACCATCTACCATTGCACATGGATATTCTTCACCTGTTGTCAATATGTCTTTTAGTAAGTCTTGATATTGATAATTAATTGCACGTTCTTCATACGGTCTGTAATGATATTCGTATGCCATTTTTTTCTCCTCCTTTATTTAACTATCCTCTCTTTATGTCTTTAATTTTATTCTAGCAAAGGCAATGTTATAATTCAAGCTACTTTACACTATTTTAACAAAATAAATTTTAACTAATTAATTGTAATATAAATTTTGCTTAAACTATGATATAATATTAGGTCAAACGGGGGTGATTTAATGGAAAAATATGCTTGGAGAACTAATTATGATTATTCACTTTATATCAATAATAAAGCTCTTGATCGTGAGCTTTTTGAGAACGATGAGTATAATGAAATCTTTTGTCGTCAACGACATCATAATCTTAGAGCGGTTATTAATAATGTTGAAAAAATGGGAGGAGACAACATTTTATTGTTAATTGATATCGATAGTATAATAAAAGTGTTGCAACATTTAGCATACATCGATAGTAATCGTCTTTTTGAGCTTAAACCTTTATTTTGGAACAATATAATTTCTTTTATGTTTATGAAACAACTTACTCAAAAATATAGTATTCAGACCGATCACAATTTAGATGAAGAAGAAGACTATATTACTAATAGGAGTGATAAAGAATATTTTTATGTACAGGAACTATTAGTAAATAGAGATGATGTAATTGAGGCTATTAAACAGTTAAATATGGCTAACTGTAGAGTACACATTGTATTAAGATGGTATTCTGGTTTTGATGTTTGGAATGAACTATCTCATTACTTTGATAGCAAGCTTCCTTTTATTACAATGCTATATACTGATGGTTCAATGAATGCAAATAGTTCTTTTGAAAATTTGTATACATATAAATTATTTCCTCAATATGGGGAGGGCAAACTATATGAACCGCCTAAACCGCATAGATCTAGAAGTAGAAAATCTAAGAATAATGGTGATAAAAAAAGTAGTAATTAGTTGTATTCTATAGTACAATTATTTTGTAATAGGTGATTTTATGAAAAATATAAATGAACTTAATATAGGTAATAAAAAAGTAATTATATTTGATATGGATGGTACACTTATTGATTCAATAGGTGTATGGAATAGGACTGATCAATTGCTTATTCAAAAATATAGTGGAGTTAGTATTGATTTAAATATAATACAAAAAGATAGGGATGAATTTCTTAATAATAATCAGAGTAGTGATATTTATTTTGCTTATTGTGAATATTTGATTAAAAAATACAATATGAATAGTATTGATGTAATTACTTTATTACATAATCGTTGGGATATATCTGGTAGTATATTAGAAAAAGAAATTGATTTTAAGCCTGATGTTGTTGAATTAATTAGAATGTTTAAAAAATTTGGTTTTATTTTAGCTTTGGCAACGATGACAACGCAAATACAATTAGATATCTATACCAAAAAGAATAAGAAAATGTTAAGTCAAATGAATATATCTGAGGTATTTGATTTAATTACTAGAAAAGAAGATGTTAAAAATAAGAAACCAGATCCTGAAATATATTTGATGATAATGAAATATTTTGGAGTTAAACCTTACGAATGTCTAGTATTTGAAGATTCATATGCTGGTGTTTTAGCTGCTAAAAAAGCTAAAATAGAAGTTGTTAATATTTATGATTATTATGCGGATGCTGATAGGGATAAAATTAACAATATAGCAGATTATAGTATAGATAATTATAAACAGTTTATTAGTTATTTAAATAAAAAATATTGAAGGAGGATTTAATTATGGATTTGTATGAAGATACGCTTTATAAAAGAACAAGGGTTGGTACGATATTTAAAAAACCAACTTTATGGATAAATTTTGAAGGAATGTTTATAGATTTATATCATTCTAATATTCCAAGTTGTTTATTTTTTAGTAAAATTAACGATCATTTATGTCGTGAATTGGTTACTGGAAGGATTTTTCGTCGTATGGCAGATGGTTGCTTTTTTAATGATGAGACAGGATTGTTTTTTAATACTGATAATTTTATTCCTGTTAATGAAGTTGAAAGTAAAAATTGTACTAAAAATGACGAATATTTAGCAGCTGTTAATTACTTTTTTAGTTATTATGAAGAATTTAAAAAAGTGGATGATGAAATGATAGGAAAAGCAGAATTATATATGTTAACAAGAGGAATTGATTTTAGAGAATAAGGTTAATTAAGTGTTAATGATATGAAAAAAGAAGAGGAACTAAAAAAAAATATATGGAATTCAAATAAAAAGAATTCAAATGGTTAATAGAAAGTAAATTATGTTTATAGTTATTGTAGATAGTTTTAATAATTAATTATTTCTTTCTTTTTTTTGCTTTGTTTTTTCTTAATATTAATATTCATTACCAAAACCTCCGCTTAATTGTATTATATTATATATTTATTTAAATAAAAAAACTAATCTATTGCTAGATTAGTTATAATTATATTTTGACTTTTATATTTTCTTTTTTATTTTCTTCAATTTGAAATAATTCAGCTTGTTTAAAAGCAAACATAGCAGCTACAATATTACTTGGAACTGATTCTATTGTTGTGTTATATCTTGTAACATCATCATTATAAATATGTCTTATTCTTTGTAAATCATCTTCAATATTGCTTAATTTGTTTTGCAAACTCATGTATTCTGAATTAGCTTTTAAATCAGGATAATTTTCAACTATAGCTAGGTATTTATTTAATTCAGTGTTCATTTGACTTGCTTTCTTTATACTCATATTCTTTTGAGAATTATAATTATTTCTTAATGAGGTAATTGCTTCTAATGTTGATTCTTCATATTTAGAATATCCTTTTACACATTCGACAATATTAGGAATTAATTCAAATCTTTTATTTAAACATACTTCAATATTAGATTGGCTTCTTTTAACTCTATTTTGTAATCTTACTAATTTATTGTACATTAATAATATAATTATTATTATTATCAATATAACAAATAAGATTATATATATTAAATTTTCCATATTACTCTCCATTCTATTTTTCTATTGTAATCTTATTGGCATAGCCATTTTCATCATAATCGATTGATACTTCATATTTAGTCCAGTCATCAAAATTCTTTTTAGCTTGTTTAATCTCTTCTGGATTAGTTGTTGATAGTTCTTCAAAGACAACTGTTAAAACATGATCTTTATTTTTCTTATTATTAGTTATAACATCATCAAGTAATCGTTTTACAGAAGAGCCATAATTTTGTCCTACTCTAAATTCAAATTTGCTATTAAAGGAATCAATTTCAAATTTATCTAGCATTTCATTTCCTTTTTCCATCTGATTATTTATAATATCAGACATTTCATTTGAACTCCTATCTTGCTCTTTCTCGTTATGATCAGTAATTAGTTTGTTTAATAAGACAATAACTATTGCTATAGCTATTAATAATAACACTACTAATAGCCATCTTCTTGGTCTTAATTCATTATTATTCAAATTGTTTCCTCCTTCATTTTCTACTTAAAAATATCATATTTATGTATTTTTTGCAATATTATGTTTGATTTTTTTTGTATAATAGTACTAAGCTGTGGTTATAAATGGAAAGGATGTTTGAAGAAATTATTGATAACTTGAAAAGTGAAAAAACAATTATTTTTGTGTAGGGGTATAGTTATGGTTATGTACGATAATAAAATAGATAAAATGGCATAAAAAAACCGAACATTTGTGGTGTACGGTTAAAATCATAATGGAGCGGATGAGGAGAATCGAACTCCCGTGGTCAGCTTGGAAGGCTGAAGTTCTACCATTAAACTACATCCGCAAA
>CAMZBG010000036.1 GCA_947304495.1 uncultured Clostridia bacterium
CCCTTGAAGCAAATAGAGTTAATATTAATTTTGACTACCTATCTGAAATTGGAGATATTTCAAAAATAGCAAAAGAGTTAAGTGGAGTAAACTTAAC
This sequence comes from uncultured Clostridia bacterium, assembly GCA_947304495.1. Next base: position 98 of record CAMZBG010000036.1, read on the forward strand.
CAATATTAGTAGCTATACAAGTACATCTGCATCTCTAGGTCAAGAAAGTGCTTTCTTAACAAAGCTAAAAGATATTACTCAGCAATTAGGACAAACTTTAACTAAAGAAGTTAATTTGATAAAATCATCCGAAGCGCAATATTTAAAAATGGCTGCTGAATTGAAAAAAGATAGTGAATCATTAAATGCCAGTCTTAGTGGGTTAAGTACTGAATTGCATTTACCACTTGAATTAGCGGGTATTTTAGATACAGATAAGAAGAAAACCGAAAAAGCTGAACCAGCAGCCCCAACACAGACACCATATACTGGTAGTCCATATGGAGGTAGTAAAGCATATAGAGGAGGTAGAACTGGAACATCTCCTGCATCTTCAGATACACCACCAACAAATGAAGCGCCAAGTAATGAAAAACAACCAGAGCCATCAAATACTGAAACTCCAACCCAAACTGGGACACCAATTACAAATACAAATATCGTAACAGAACCGAAAGTAGAACCAATTGATGAAATAGAAGAAAATGAATCATTAATTGAAGATACAGATTTAGACATTGAAGAAAAAATAGAATCAGATACAGGTTATACATCAGATAAAATAAATGATATTAATCAAGATATTCAAGCAGCAACAGAGCCAATTGTAACCCCTGATGAAAATACATATACCGAAAATACAAATACCAAAGGTCATAGTGCCGCTGGAACTATTTTAACTGGAGTTGGTATAGCGGCAGCTGGAGTCGGTGCAGCATATGCTGGTAAAAAATATATCGACAAAAAGAAAGAAAATAATGAAGTTTAAAATGATATAATATATATCAAAAAAATAAAGAAAGTGAAGGTAAAAAAATATGGGAAATTTATTTGCAGCAAGACCAGATGTCCTAAAAAGGACAGGTACCGAAATGAGTGATCAAGCAATTGAATTCGGTAGCCTAGTAAAAAAAATCTATGATATTAAAAATCAATTGTTAGCAAGTGGATATGCTTCACCAGCATCCGCAGCAATTGGAAAGGAAATTGATAATTGTCATGAAATACTAGACACAATGACCAAAACAATTAAAGAACATGGTGAATACTTTTCAAAGACATCAAGTGATGTAACAAGAAATGAAAATAATATAATTGATCAAATTAAGACAGGAACGGGTGGATATTATGAATAGTACAAGAATAGCTTATGGTGAGGTTAAAAGTGCCGTTAGTCAATTACGTGATGAATGTCTTCCAAGAATGAGAAATATCTTTGATTCCTTTGATAAATCAGTTAAAGGACTAAAAGATGATGGCGTTTTCGTAGGTGAGGCAGCAGATTCTTATGATGCTAAATCAGAAAAACTAAGATCAAGATTTAAAGATTTTGAAAATCTAGTGTTAAGATTTGCTAGTGAATTTGAAATGGCTGCTGAATCTACTCAAGAAACCGAAAAGAGAGCTGCTGCCTCAGCTGAACAATTAAATAGCTAGATATTTCTTTAAATAATAACAAAAAAGGAGCTAGAATTATGAAATACATAAGTAGTGATTTCACTGGTGCCAATAGTTCATTGAGTAGTGCTTCAACTGTAGCAGCGTCAATCAATGAATCATCAGCGGCCATCTCTAGATATACCCAAAAACTACGCTTTTGCAAAGGAGAAGCTGTCGATTTAATTAAATTGCGTTTAGATACATATGCTAATGCTTTAAAATCATTGGCAAATCAAGTAGAACAGGCAGCAACTGCTGGAACTGGCGTTAACAATAAAATTGTTTCTCTAATTGACACCGATGGTGAAATTAGTGATGATAAAATCACAGATATTAATGATAGAATAGCTGAGTTAAGAAAAAATTTGGCAAATTATAAAACTTTAGCTGCTACAAACACAGATACTACCAAAGACTATAGTGGCTATATTGCTAACTGCGAAACAGACATAAGTACTTTAAGTACTGACCTAACCACTATGCAAGAAAAATTGAATGATATTAAGGCAATTGATAATGCAGGAGGTAACGTTATTGGAGATATATGTACTGCAATAAGCAAAATTACTATAAACTTTTCTTCGTAAAATGAGATGATAATATGGAAAATGTGGAAAAAAGAGCAGATAACCGAATAATATCTGATAAAAAACCAAGTACCAATTATGATGTTGAAATAAATAAAGTTAAAAAACGTTTGGATGACTTGGATGTAACTGAAAGTAATTTCAAACAAATACATGAAAATATTGTTGAATGTGCTGAACTAATCAAAGCATCTACTAATAATCCAGTTAGAAACAGAAAACTAGATGCCATTATTGAAGATAATACTAGTGAATATCAAAAGAGTAGGCATAAAATAGCTGAAAAGCGTAGATTAGAATTTGAAAAATTAAAGAAACTTAACCGAGAAAAAGCTGAAAGCGACAATAAAAAATAGTTAAAATTGAGAAATAGCACTATTTTTAGCAATTAAACTTGACAATTGCTAAAAATGGTGCTATTATTAATATGTAGTAAGGAAATATACTTACTAATGGTATTAAGATTATATCTTGTGCTACCATTCATTGATAACACATTATGAAAGGGAGATGATATATATGATGTTAATGCCTAGAAGAAACAATTTTGATTTATTTGATAACTTTTTTGAGGATGATTTTTTTAGAGGAAGAGAGAATCATTTGATGAAAACCGATATCAGAGAAAAGAAGGATAAATACTTAATTGATATCGATTTACCTGGATTTGATAAAGAAAATATCAATCTTGAATTAAATAATGGCTATCTTCAAATAAGTGCTAAAATCGACAAAGAAGATCATAGTGGTGAAGAAGAAAAATTTGTTCGTCAAGAAAGATTCTTTGGTGAATGCTCTAGAAGTTTCTTTGTTGGAGATGAAATAAAAGAAGAAGATATTAAAGCCGAATTTAAAAATGGTACTCTAAAAATTGAAATTCCTAAAAAAGAAGAGCAAAAGAAACTACCAGAAAAGAAACAAATTGAAATTAAGTAGTTATAGACCAGTTTTTACTGGTCTTTTTTATCATCTAAAACATAATATTCATTAGAGGTGATAATGTGCAGACATATACCGTAAAACCAGGTGATACCTTATATGGAATTAGTAATCAATTTGGAGTATCGGTAACAGAACTAGCCGAATTAAATGGTATTAAAGGGTCAATTTTACAAGTAGGTGCTGTATTAAAAATTCCTAGTAAAGAAGGAAGTAATCCTAGTAATATGTTTATGTATACCGTAAAAAAAGGTGATACCTTATATAGTATCGCCAAAAAATATAATACTACTGTTAATGCTATTGTCAATTTAAACTATCTTAAAAATAATAATCTTGAAATAGGACAAATATTAAGAATACCTGAGACTTATATGAATGAATATGAAATGATTCTTCCTGATTATAAAAATTATACCGTAAAAAAAGGTGATACCTTATATAGTATTGCTAAAGCTAATAATATTGATGTCGATACCCTAATGAAAGATAACAGTTTATCATCAAATAATTTATCCGTAGGAAAAACTCTAAAAATCAGAATTCCTAATACTACTATTGAAGAATGTATTGGGACAAATTACCAGGTAAATAATACATATACTGTAGAAAAAAATGATACCTTATATAGTATTGCTAAAAAATATAATACAACTATTGATTCCCTAAAACAGAAAAACAATCTAAAAACCAATAATTTATCTATAGGACAAAAATTAATAATTTGAAAGGAGAATAATGAATACCTATAATATAAATGATGAAAGTTTTAAAAAAACCGAAACATATATAAACTTCATAAACAATAATCCCGGAAGTGGTTACTTGAAAATAAGAGCCTATGCTGCTAGCCAAGCAATTCCAATTATTCTTGAAGTAACCGTATCTAAAATAATCGATAATAATCGTATTATCTTTTATGATGGAAATACTAATTCTTCAGGTATTATAGAAAAAATTACTTTGCCGACACCCAAAATAGATCCTGATAATATGTCAGCTCCCACCAGTATAACATATGAAGTTACAGCTAAGTATAATGATTATATAAATACATATGTAGTTAATATGTATGAAAATATTTACGTAATTCAAACTATCAATGTTGTTCCCAATAATAATTTAGGTGGTATCTGATGGCTGTAAGATATCCGATTGTCCCTAATACTATAACAGTTCATCTAGGAGCACCCAATGAATCTGCTAAAGACATTACTATCCCATTTACCGATTATCTAGCTAATGTTGCTTCTTCTGAATTATATCCAACCTGGCCAAGAAATGCCTTGGTAGCCAATATCTATGCCATCACATCATTTGCTATGAATCGTATTTATAATGAATGGTATCGTAGTAAAGGATATAATTTTGATATTACCTCATTACCATCATATGATCAAACTTATACCATAAACAGGTCTACTTATGAAAATATTGATGATATTGTCGGTGAAATATTCAATAACTATGTTGTTAAATCTAATCAAATTCAACCATATTTTACTACTTATTGTGATGGACGTATTAAAACATGCAATGGTCTTAGCCAATGGGGGAGTGTCACTTTAGCTAATCAAGGGAAAACCCCTCTTCAAATATTAAAAAATTACTATGGTAGTGATATCTCCATAAAATACGATGCTCCAGTTGGTGATAACCAATCAGGATTCCCTGGATATGATATTGGTATTGGTTATGCTGGTAATCCTGTCCTAGCTATTCAAAGAGATTTAAGACGAATAAGACAAAACTATCCAGCTATTCCGGGTATTAGTAATACTCTAGGTATATATGATGAAGAAACCGTTAATGCTGTTAAAAAATTCCAAGATATATTTGGACTCCCTATAACTGGTATTGTCGATAAAGCTACGTGGTATAAAATTAAATATGTCTATACCAGTGTCAAAAAATTATCTGATTTATATTCAGAAGGTATATCAAAAGAAGAAGCTACTTTTTTATATACCGATGAATTAAAATATGGTGATACTGGTATTGAAGTAGAATATATTCATTATTTTTTAGATGCTATTGCTTTTCTTGATAAAGATATTCCAAGATTACCAACTAATTCTATATATGGCAATAATACTATCACTATGGTTAAAGCTTTTCAATCAAAATATAATCTTCCTGTAACTGGTATCTTTACCTATAGTGATTGGACAGTTCTAAAAAATGCTTATCGTAATATCTTAAAATCATTTCCTAAAGAATATCAAGCATATATTGATGAATTATATCCTGATTATTTTTTAACTAGAGGTATGACAGGAAATGATGTTAGACGCTTTCAAAAATTTTTATTAGCTATATGTAAATATGATAAATCTATTCCCGGTGTTAGAGTAAATGGTATATTTGATGAATTAACTGAAGCATCAGTCAAAAAAATTCAACAAGACTATGGTTTTGATGTCAATGGTATCGTAGGTCCATTACTATGGAGTAAAGTAGTTGAATTATCCAAAAGATAGAATTATCTATCTTTTTTTTAAATAATTATGATATACTATAAGTATAGAAAAGGAAAATAATATGGAAAAAAGTATCGTATATTTTACTAAGGAAATTACTCCTGAATCATTAATTAAAATCTATGAAAAATTAGGAGTTACGTTAACTGGTAATATTGGCGTTAAAGTATCAACAGGAGAAGATGGTGCTAAAGGTTACTTGAAAGCAGATCTAATAGGACCCTTTGTCAAAAAATTAAATGGCACTATTATCGAATGCAATACAGCTTATCCAGGAGCTAGAACTAATGCTAAAAAACATATGAAAGTAGCTGAAAAACATGGCTTTACTTCATTTGCTAATGTCGATATAATGGATGCTAATGGTGAATTTAAAATACCTGTAAATAAAGGAAAACATTTAAAGTATGACATCATTGGTGAAAACTTCAAAAACTATGATGCCATTGTCAATTTAGCTCATGGCAAAGGACATGTTACCGGTGGCTTTGGGGCTAATCTTAAAAACCAATCAATTGGAATTGCCTCACGTAATGGTAAAGCTTATATTCACTCTTGTGGTCAAGATGAAAATCCTATTACTGCATGGAGTAAACCATATGAACAAATCGAATTTATTGAATCTATGGCTGAAGCAGCTACTGCTGTAGCAGACTATTTAAAAGAAAATAATAAACCAATAGTGTATATTACTGTAGCTAATGCCTTATCTGTAGATTGTGACTGTGATTCTCATCAAGGTGATCCTGTTATGGAAGATATTGGTATCTTTGCTTCATTAGATCCAGTTGCCAATGATCAAGCATTCATAGATGCTATATGGAATAGTGAAGATAAAGGAGCAGCTAAATTACAAGAAAGAATTGATACTAGACTTGGTAGAGAAATATTACCATATGCTAAGTCTCTAGGTCTAGGTACTACAGAATATGAATTAATAGAAATAGATTAACAGATGTAATCTGTTTTTCTTTTATAACATAATATTTAATATGAATCATAAATTAAAAGAAATTTCTACTGAAAACTATATCTGGATTATTTATATCTTTATTATTATTGCCAGTTGGTATTCCAATAGCTTAGAGAGAAAGTATTTTTTAACTAATAATAAAATATATAAAGATAAGTATAATCAAATATTAACTAATATTTTTACAATTCTTTTATTTATCTATTTCTATTTTTTTAAGAGTTCCATCGAAAGTATTAATTCTCTAAAGATAAACGATAATATAAAAAAGAAAAATTTAACATATCTTTCATCACTAAGTTCATTTCTTATTGTTATAAGTGGTATTATCTACCTATATATTGCTATTACCGATGAAAATATCGATGTTGAAATAGCATTTAATTAATTACTTTACACTATATGTATAATAATAAGTAAACAAATTGCCTAGAATACTAGAATATGCTAAAATATAATTAGAAAATAAAGGAGGAAATATGGAAGAACCAAAAATAGAAAATGGTGAAATACCAATAGATGATTTAGATAATGTCGGTAACTACTATAATCAAGAAATAGCCCAAGAGGAGGCCCTTAACAATCCAAGTTTATATAGACAAAGTCAAATAGATGCTTTAAGAGCCGAAAGAGAAGTATTAACTGAAGAAGAAAGAGAAAGAAGTTCTGTAAGTCGTTAAAAAAGAATAAATTAAATTATTCTTTTTTTAATATATATTTATTTTTTTGCTTGTAAATGCTATAATTAATTTGTGGTGATATTATGTTAATAACATCTATTAATAATGATACAGTTAAAGAATTAGTTAAACTTAAAACCAAAAAGTATCGTGATCTTAATGATATCTTCTTTGTTGAAGGTAAAGATTTATGTGATGAAGCATACAAAAGTGGTTTATTACGTGAATTATATATTCTAGATGGTAGTAAGAATTACTATGATGGCATACCATATACTTATATTAGTGAACCAGTAATGCAAAAAATAAGTGATTTAGAAAGTGTAACTGAATACTTTGGCATCTGTGCTAAGAAAGTAGAAACTGATATTGGTTCGAGAATTATTCTCTTAGATGATATCCAAGATCCAGGTAATTTAGGGACAATAATTCGTAGTGCTGTCGCTTTCGGCTTTGATACAGTGGTCCTAAGTCAAAGTACTGTCGATATGTATAATCCCAAAGTAGTACGCAGTACTAAAGGAATGCTCTTTAATATCAATATTATCGTGAGAGAATTAACTACTTTTCTAAATGAATTAGAAGATTATACCATATATGGAACCGATGTTATTAATGGAATTAATATAAAAAAAGAAAATATTCCTTCTAAATTGGCTATTGTAATTGGCAACGAAGGAAAAGGAATCAGTGATGAAGTGAGAGCTCATTGCCATAAGTTTATCTATATTCCAATGAATGAAGATTGTGAAAGCTTAAATGCTTCAGTAAGTGCTTCAATTCTAATGTATGAGGTATACAACAAATGAAATATATATTGATTGGTAAAATCGTAAATACTCATGGCTTAAAAGGTGAAATAAGAATTCTTTCTAATTTTAAATATATTAAAAAAGTATTGATACCTGGTATGAAAGTATATATTGGTCATGATAAAATATGTGAACAGATAAATACCTATAGACATCATAAAATATTTGAAATGATTACTTTAGACGGATATAACAATATTGATGAAGTTTTAAAGTATAAAGGAGAATATATCTTTATTAATAGAGAAGATATAAAACTAAATGAAAATGAATACCTAGATGAAGATATCATTGGTCTAAATGTTTATACTGATGATAAATACTTAGGTGTTGTTAACAGAATAGAAAATCATAACGGTAACGAAGTATTATTTGTTATAGGAACAAATAAACACTATCTTATTCCTTATAATTTTGATATTATATTAAATATAGATTTGAAAACCAAAACTATGAATGTAAAAAATATAACCGGATTATTTGATTAGAACGGAGTGATATTATGAAAATTGATATACTTAGCTTATTCCCAGAAATGTTTGATGGCTTTTTAAATACTTCAATTATCAAAAGAGCTATAGATAATGGCTATGTTAATATTAAAATTCATAATTTTAGAGATTATTCACTTGACAAACACGGTAGAGTAGATGATTATCCATATGGCGGCGGAGCTGGAATGATTCTTATGTGTGAACCAATATTTAGAGCTATTGAAGCCATTAAAACTGATGATTCAATTGTCATTATGATGAGTCCATCTGGTAGGGTATTCAAGCAAGAAATAGCTCTAGATTTATCAAAGAAAAAACACCTAATATTATTATGTGGTCACTATGAAGGCTTTGATGAAAGAATCAGAAGCATCGTCGATATGGAACTGTCGATTGGTGATTATATTCTTACTGGTGGTGAAGTACCTGCTATGGCCATAACTGATGCCATTACTAGACTTATTCCTGGCGTCATTAGTACTGATAGTCTAACTACCGAAAGCTTTGATGATGGCTTACTTGATTATCCCAATTATACTCGCCCTGAAGAATTTAGAGGTATGAGAGTACCTGAAGTCTTACTATCTGGTCATCACAAAAATATTGAAAAATATCGTATGGACGAAAGAATAAAAAAGACCAATGCTAATAGATCAGACTTGACAGGCGGTGATAACCATGACTAATCGTAGTTATTATGTATCTAGAGATAAAGCCAAAAAAGAAACAGTTTATTTAGAATATGATAGTATTCAAGGATATAATATTAAACCTAAAGTAAAAGAAAAAGATGCCATTCAAGTAAGCAAAATCATTTTTGTTAATCCTGAACTTAGTGAAAAACTAATCCGTAAAAAAATAGATAATAAAATTAGTAATTTATTGGCAACCCTAAAACTTATCGAAGAAGATGAAAGTGGTGGCGAAGCTGCTATTAAAAAAAGTATTATCGACGCTGAACAATTAAGAATTCAATTGCTTAATAAATATATTAAATATTTAGGACATACTTATGGTAATTTAACCATCGATAAAATTAATATTATTATTAGAGAATTGAGATATAAATTATATACTATTAGAGAAAAAGAATATGAAAAAGAAGTATATAACATGCAAGAATCTAGAAGAGGACGTTAGTCCTCTTTTTTCGACATTATTATTAATTATTATATGCTATATTTTAATCGGTGATAAAATGAAAAAAATAATAAAAGGAATAATTACTCCTACAATTATAGCTATATTATTAGGATATATCTTAGGAACATATGTCTATAAAACTTATAGTGACAATCTATATGTAAATCTTACTAGCAGTAAATTATATCTTTTAGAGAACGGCGAATATGATACTATCGAATCTATGCGCCAAGAAAATGATACTAATAACTATTTATATTATAAAGATCATAATAAATATAAATCAGTAGTTGGTATTACTAAGAATTATGATAATATCAAAAAAATAGAGAAACTTTATAATTATAATACTATTGTTTTAGAATACTATATTGATAATGATATTATTGATAATAGACAAGATGAATATGAAAAAATTATCGATTCTACTTCTGATGAATTAAAACTAAAAGAAGCTGTAAATAATATTTTAAATCTTTATCGTAATGAAAATAAAATTCATCTAATTGCTATCAATTAAGTTAAAACTAGTGTATACTTATATTGGTGATTTTTATGATTTATTTAGATTATTCAGCAACAACTCCTGTCGATAAACAAGTATTAGATACATTTAACAAGGTATGTATAGAGTATCCAGGTAATAGTAATTCTATTCATAGCCTAGGGGCTAAATCTAAACAATTAGAAGATTATGCTACCGAAAAGATTAGCAAATTATTAAATGTTAAACCAAGTGAAATTATCTATACCAGTGGAGCTACTGAATCCAATAATACCGCTATTAAAGGTATATGCTTAAAATATCAAAATAGAGGCAAACATATAATAAGTACTAAATTAGAACATTCTTCAGTCATTGAATCATTAAATTATTTGCAAAAACAAGGATTTGAAATAGATTATGTAAAAATAAATGAAGATGGATTAGTAGATTTAGAAGATTTGAAGAGTAAAATGCGTGATGATACTATTTTAGTAAGTATCTGTATGGTTGATAGTGAACTAGGTATAAGAGAACCAATTGAAGAAATTAGTAAAATCGTTAAAGAATATCCTAAATGTTATTTTCATTCAGATATTACTCAAGCTCTAGGCAAAATAAAAATTGATTTATCCCTAGTTGATTTAGCAAGTATGTCTATGCATAAAATATTTGGTATGAAGGGAATAGGTATCTTATTCAAAAAAGAAAATATTGTCTTAGAACCACTTATCAATGGTGGAAAAAGTACCACCATCTATAGAAGTGGTACTCCCGCATTACCTTTAATTGCTTCTTCAATGAAAGCTATAGAACTCATTTTACCTAATATTAATAATAACTATGAATATGTAAGTAATCTTAACAAAACAATTACTAATAAATTAAAGGAATATCCTTTAGTACATATAAATAGTACTAATAATAGTATTCCTTATGTAATTAATCTAAGCATTAATAATATCAAACCAGAAACATTCATCCATGCTCTAGATAATTATGGTATCTACATATCAACTAAAAGCGCTTGTTCCGATGCCACATCTATGTCAACATCTGTCTACGAAGTAACTAAAGATGAATATTTAGCTAGCCATAGCCTAAGAATTAGCTTATCATATAAAGTAACTATTGATGAAGTAAATGAATTTCTAGATAAATTTGATAAATGTTATCATTCTTTAAATATATGAGTTCTAAAATAATAGAACTCTTTTCCTTATTTGACTAAATAGCTTAAATATGGTAAAATACTAACTATCTTTTCACCAAATTGGCGAAATTATAAATTGACAAAATAAGATAGATATCCTATAATTATAATAGAGGTGGTGTATCAATGAATAATGATAATATAGCACTTACCATGAAGGATATTCTAGAGAAAGATTTTAAGATTGATGCTAGAGGATATAGAATGCAAGAAGTAGATCAGTTTTTAGATATTATTATTAAAGATTATAACGAATATAATAGTATTATCAAAAAACTTACTCAAGAAAACAATGAATTAACTAGAGAAAATACAGATTTAAAACAAGAAATACGTAATTTAAAATCTAGTATCGAAACCGTAAAAGGTAAAGAAAAAGAAATAACCAATGTTGATTTATTAAGAAGAATAAGCCAATTAGAAAAGATTGTACTTGGAAAAGAAGAGTAGAATTATCTGGACAAACGCTGGGTAGCAATACTTAGAGGAAAGTCCACACTCGCACTACCTGTGATGGTAGTAGTGTTTGTGCTAAGGGAAAAAATAACCGAAGGCAAATCCCAAAGATTTGACGGCATCAATCTAATCTAAGGATTTTTCTATGATTAGATGATATAAAGTGCCACAGAGACGATTCTATTTAGAAATGAATAGAGTGAAACGGGTAAACCCCACAAGCGAGAAACCCAAATTATGGTAGGGGAACTATCTTAAGAGA
>CAMZBG010000037.1 GCA_947304495.1 uncultured Clostridia bacterium
TTTATGTCAACAAATTTTTGACTTTTTTTAGCAATTTATCTTTTATTTTACATTTTTTTTTGATATAATGTTATAAAAGAATAGAGGGATTTTTATGTTTGAAAAAATTCTATCAATAACAAAGAATGAAGCAATTGTACAAATTTCAAACAATATCGGCGATGATATTCTTAATTATAATGTCATTTTAGAAGACAAAGATAAGAAAATTTTAGGTGAAATAGATGAGATTATCAATAATGAGGCTAAAATATCTTTTCTTGGGGAATTCATAGATGGCAGATTTTTTAGTGGTATAATTCGAAGACCTACATTAAATGCTAATATTAGGATTATTAATAAAGATGAGCTTGGTGAATTAGTAGGTGATAATGATAATAAAACCATGGTTTTAGGAGTTAGTCCATTATATAATAATTATCCAATTAAAGTTAATATTAATGAGATGTTTAGTAATCATATGGCTATTTTTGGTAATACTGGTTCTGGTAAAACTTGTGGTGTAGCTAGAATAATACAAAATTTTTTCAATATGAAAGATAAGATTCCTTTTAATTCTAATATATTTATTTTTAACAATACTAGTGAATATGATGCGGCATTTAGGAATATAAATAAGGTTAATCCAAATTTTAATTATAAATTATATACAACAGATAAAGATGATCCTAGTGGTAATCCAATAAGAATACCTTTATGGATTATGGATGTTGATGATTATGCAAATATTCTTGATGTTACTGAATATTTTCAAATTAATATAATAGAAAAAATGTTATCTTTTGTATCTATATTTGCAAAAAATGACGAAGAATCTATCAGATATAAGAATCATTTAATAGCTAAAGCTATTATTTCTGTATTATATTCAAATCAAGTAGCTGCTAAAATTAGAGATCAGATATTTAATATTCTTACAGATTGTAATACTAATGAATTAAATCTTGATGCTGAAGTTCCTGGTATTGGTTATACAAGAGAATTTAGAAAATGTTTTGATATAGATAACCATGGGGAATTTGTTGAAAGAATATTAGTTACTAAATATATTCAAAGTTTTATTGATAATAATACTGAATGGAAAGAAGAATATCAACCTATTTTCTTTACTTTAGATCAACTTGAAGTAGCACTTAATTTTACTTTGATTAGTGAGGGATTACTTTTAAATGAAAAATCTTATAGTGAAGCTATAGCATTAAAAGTAAAATTACATTCAATTAATAATAGTTCAAATAAAGATTTCTTCGATGTACCTAGTTTTATTACACCAGAGCAATATATTAATTCATTATTAGTTACACAGAATAATGGAAGGGTACAATTAGTAAATTTTGTATTAGAAGAAATTGATGATAGATTAGCTAAAGCTTTAGTTAAAGTTATTTCAAGAATTTTATTTAAATTTTCTAAAAGAATGCAGCCTAGAGGTGCTATGCCTATCCATATTATGTTAGAAGAGGCTCATAGATATGTACAGAAGGATAATGATATTAATATTTTAGGTTATAATATATTTGAGCGTATAGCTAAGGAAGGTAGAAAATTTGGAGTTATTATGGATTTAATAACTCAAAGGCCTACGGAATTATCTGAAACTGTTTTATCTCAATGTTCTAATTTTATAATATTTAAATTAAATCACCCAACTGATTTGGAATATATTAGAAAAATGGTTCCTAATATCAGTTCTGATGTTATCGAAAAACAAAAATCACTTCAATCTGGTACTTGTGTTGCTTTTGGTAGAATGATGAGGATACCAATGATTGTTAAAATGCAAATGCCTAATCCAGAACCACAAAGTGCTAATGCTTCAATATACGATAAATGGATTGTTGAATGGAAAGGTTAATAACTGGAATTTATATTCCAGTTTTTTGTTCTATCAACATGTGTTGTTGATAGATTTTATTTTATTTATATATATTTTATTAATGTATCAACAGATATTGTTGATATCAACATGTTTAATTGTTTGTTAATAGTTTTATCAACATTGTTTATATATGTTTAAAATCTGTTGAAAACTCGATAAATCCTTATTTTATATGGTATAATATTGTTGATAACTTGTTCATAACCTGTTGATAACTTGTTGATAACAAAAAAAATAGTAGACAAAATTATTTAATGTGTTAAAATATAGGTAAATAATGAATTTGTTGATAATTACTGAATGTGAGGTAGCTAAAATGAATGGTAGAGAGATATGGAATAAATTTCTTAGTAATATTCAAAATGAAATTACAGAGATTTCTTTTGAAACTTGGTTTAGTGAAGAAGATACTAAATTTTATTCTTTTAAAGATAATGTATTAACAATTACTGTTAATCAAGAATTTATAAAAAAGCATATTGAAGCACATTATCTCGATATCATGAAGGATGCTATGTATGAAATTACAAATTCAGATGTTACTTTTAATATTATATTAGAAAGTGAAGTACAGAAATTAGAAGAAAAAGAAAATAATAATGTTTCATTAAATACTTTAGTTAGTAATAATGAAAGGCAATCTGCTAATAATGCTAACTTAAATCCTAATTATACATTTGAAACATTTATTGTTGGTAAAAGTAATAAATTTGCTTATAAAGCTTCAAGGATGTTGGCTGAAGCACCGGGTAGTTATAATCCATTATTTTTATATGGTGAAAGTGGTGTTGGTAAAACTCACTTAATGCACGCAATTGGTAATTATTTGATTCAAAATACTGATAAAAAAGTATTATATATAACTAGTGATAAATTTGTCGATGAATATACAAGAATTTTTAGGTATAGTGATAAAAACAGTTATGATAAGATTGATGCATTTAAAGAAAAATATAGAAATGTTGATGTATTAATTATCGATGATATTCAATTTTTAAGTACTGCACCTAAAGGTCAAGAAGAATTTTTCCATACATTTAATGAATTACATAATGCTAATAAACAGATAATTATTGCATCAGACAGATCTGTTGATGATTTAAATTCTATTGAGAATAGATTATTAACTAGATTTAATTGGGGACTTACTGCTAATATTACTACTCCAGATTATGATTTAAGGGTTAGTATTATTAAAAATAAATTGGCTTATAACGATGCTGTTAGTGATATTCCTGAAGATGTAGTTGAATATATTGCTAATAATTTTGATTCTGATATTAGAAAATTAGAGGGAGCTATTACAAGAGTACTGGCTTATTCTTCAATGTTCTATTATGGAAAAATTGATTTGGATATTGCTATAGAGGCACTTAAAGATCAAGTTACAGGTAAAAGTGTGTATAAAAACGATGTTCAAAGAATTCAAAGAGTAGTTTGTGATTATTATAAAATTAGTTTAGAGGAAATGAAAGGGAAGAATAAGAATAATGCAATAAACTTTCCTAGACAAGTAGCTATATATTTATGTAGGGAATTAACTACTGAGTCTTTTCCTAAAATAGGTTCATATTTTGGTGGTAGAAACCATTCAACTATAATTAGTGCTGATAAGAAGATTAGAAAAGAATTAACAACTAATGATAATTTAAGACAAGTAATAAAAGATTTAAAGAGGGATTTAACATAATTGTTGGTTAATGTGTATAACTAGATATCTATCAACAGGTATTGTTGATAATTAATTCCTTATAAAATAAGGCAATTTGTAAAGTTATCAACAGTATCAACAGGTATAATATTAATAATAATATAATTAGAAAGAAGGTAAAAAAATGAAATTTATTATTAAGAAAAATATATTACTTGAAAACTTACTTAATACTTCTAAAGCTATTTCTAGTAGAAATCTAATACCAATACTTACAGGAATTAAATTTGATTTAACAAAGGAAGGTTTATATTTATCTGCTTCTGACTCTGAAATATCAATTAGGACGTTTATAAAAAATGATGATATAACAGAAGTTAGTGAGTTTGGATCAGTTGTTATTAGTGGTAAATATATAGTTGAAATTATTAGAAAGTTACCAGATGCAGATATTAGTATTGAAGTATTAGATGGATTTAATATGATAATTCAAACTGAAGGATCAGAATTTAATCTAAATGGAGTAGATCCAAATGAATTTCCTAATTTAGATCTTGAGGATACTAAAAATCCAATTATTCTAAATCCTGTTATATTTAAAACAATAGTTAATCAAACTTTCTTTGCTACTTCAATATCTGAAACTAGACCATTACTTACAGGTATTAATTTTAAATTAAATGGTGATAATTTAGAAGTTATAGCTACCGATAGTTATAGATTAGCTAAGAAAGAAACACCTTTAACTGATAAATATGAAACTGATTTTAATATTGTAATACCTAGTAAGAATTTAGTTGAATTAGCTAGAATGTTAGATGATGATAATGAAAATATAAATTTACATATATTTAATAATAAGGTATTATTTAAATATAAAAATATTATATTCTTATCTAGATTAATAAGTGGTACATATCCTGTATCATCTAATATAATTCCTAATGATTTTAAGGTTGATATAGAATGTGATTATGATATGTTATATGATATGATAGATAGAGCTTCTTTACTTACTTCTGATAAAGATAAAAATACTATTAAACTATCTTTAAAGGATAAGGAATTAACTATATCATCTAATTCACCAGAAATAGGTAAGGTAGAGGAAAAAATTAGTATTGATAATGATGGGGATATTACAATATCATTTAGTTCTAAGTATATGCTTGAAGCAATAAAGAGTTTTAATAGTGAAAAGGTACATATATTAATGAATGATGATAATTCACCAATAATTATTAAAAGTGATGATGATAATACCTTAGTTCAATTAGTATTACCAATAAAGACATATTAGTATGTCTTTTTTTTTATTAATTTTTATTTAATTCTACAAAATTCTACAATATTCGACATATTAATGTGTCATAATTAAAAGTTAAGGAGGGGGAATTATGTATGAGATAGATGTATCAACACTTATGTTGATAGGATTATCTGATGATATAACTAAGGTAATTACATTAGATGATGAATTTATTGTTAATGAATCTAGTAAAGATATAGTAAATAATTCATGTAAATATTTTGGAAGTAGTATGGCTGAAAGAATTAAAACTACTAATAGATTAATAAATATTAGTTCAAAATCACCTATAGTAATTGAGGAAAGTAGAAATATTATATTTTTTCCTTTAAAATCTACAAGAGAAAAATGTAATATTTGGATATCATTTAATAATCTATTAAAATATGTAAAAAATGATGATAAAACAGTATTATATTTTAAATTAAATAAAGAAATAGATATTAAATTTTCATATTATATTATCGATAATCAAGTAACTAGAAGTTTAATGTTAGATTATGAAATAAATAAACGAAGAAAAAGTCTTGAAAAATAGATTTTTTCTTTATTTTTTAAGCATTTTATGATATAATTAATATGTAATAATTAATAAATAATGTATATTTGTGGGGTAATATGAGCATGAAAAAAAAGAAAGATGAAATTAAAGAAATTAAATTTAAAAAATTACCGAAATTATAATAAATTAGAAATTAAATTTAACGATAATTTAAATATTATTATTGGGAATAATGCTCAAGGTAAAACAAATATATTAGAAGCTATTTATTTTTTATCTATTACAAAATCTTTTTTACCAATTAATGATATTAATTGTGTAAAAAAAAATGAAGTCTTTTCTAAAATAGAAGGAAAGATTGAAAGTAAAAAAGGTAAAAGTAAATTATCAATGTTAATTAATGAGAATGGAAAGATATTAAAAATCAATGATACAGAAATAAAAAAACATTCTGAATATATTGGTAATTTAAAAGTAATTATATTTAATCCAGATAATCTTAGGTTGATTAAAGATGCTCCAAGTAATAGAAGAAAATTTTTAAATATAGAGATAAGTCAATTACATATTAAGTATATCAATATTTTAAATGAATATAATGTTGTTTTAAAACAAAGAAATGAATACTTAAAGATTGTTAAGAATAGTAATAAAAATGATATATATTTTAATATATTAAATGAGAAATATGTTGATTTAGCATATGAGATATATAAATATAGGTTAGAATTTATAAATAATATTAATAAATATATTGGAAATATATATGAAGAAATTTCAGATTACAAAGGATTAATAATTACATATATACCTAGTATTGATGGTGAAAGTGAAGAAATATTTAAAACTAATATGTTGAATAAGCTACATAGTAATTATGATAGAGAGGTTATGTATGGAAATAGCTTATATGGTCCTCATAGGGATGATTTTAGTTTTACAATATTAGATAGTGATTTGTTATTATATGGATCACAAGGACAATTAAAAATGGCTATATTGGCCTTAAAATTAGCTGAGGTGAATGTATTTAATGAAGTTAGTGGTGAATATCCATTGATACTATTAGATGATTTATTTAGTGAATTAGACGTTAATAAGAGAAATAAAATTATTAAATATCTAAATAAGGACATTCAATCAATTATAACTACTACTGATTTAAAAAATATTAGTAGTAGATTAATTAAGAATGCTTATATTTTTAAAATAGATGAAGGAAAAGTAATAGATTAATATTAACATTAGGAGGGTGCGTGATAAAATGAATGAAAATAATATTGAACATTATGATGCTTCGGATATTCAAGTTTTAGAGGGACTTGAAGCTGTAAGAAAAAGACCAGGTATGTATATTGGTACTACCGATATAAAAGGATTACATCATTTGGTATGGGAGATTGTCGATAATGCAATAGATGAGGCATTAGCTGGTTATTGTAAGAATATTGAGGTAGTTATCAATAAAGATAATTCAATAACAGTAAAAGATGATGGTCGTGGTATACCTGTTGATATCCATCCAAAAACTAATAAATCAACTGTTGAAACAGTTTATACTGTATTACATGCAGGTGGTAAATTTGGTGGTGGTGGATATAAGGTATCTGGCGGATTACATGGAGTTGGTGCTTCTGTTGTTAATGCATTGTCTAAATGGTTAGAGGTTAAAGTATATAAAAATGGAGAAGTATATTTTATTAGATTTGAAAATGGTGGACATACTGTTGAACCTTTAAAAGTTATAGATAAGTGTGATGAGAATAGGACTGGTACAACTGTTACTTTTAAACCAGATCCAAGTATATTTGATAGTGAAATATATGATTATGATATTTTAAAAATAAGAATAAGAGAATTAGCATTTTTAAATAGAGGTTTATCTATTACTTTAAGAGATGATCGTGATGAAGAGGATACTACTGGAGAAACTTTCTTATATGAAGGTGGAATTAGTGAGTATGTTAGTTTTATTAATCAAGGTAAAACAGTAATTCATAATGATATAATTCATCTTTCTGGGGAAGAAGATGGGGTATTCTTAGAAGTTGCTATGCAGTATAATACTAGCTATAATGATAATATTTATTCATTTGTTAATAATATCAATACTCATGATGGTGGAACACATGAAGAAGGTGTTAGAAGAGCATTAACTCGTGTTATTAATAATTATGCTAGGAAGAATAATATATTAAAAGAAAAGGATGATTCTTTAACTGGTGATGATGTTAAAGAAGGTCTTACAATGATTATTTCTTGTAAGCATCCAAATCCTCAATTTGAGGGACAAACAAAAGGCAGATTAGGTAATTCAGAAGTTAGAAAACTAGCTGACAGTATATTTAGTCAAGGATTTGAAAGATTTTTGTTAGAGAACCCTGAAGATGCAAGAATTATTATAAATAAAGCAATGCTTGCTTGTAGGGCAAGAAATGCTGCAAGAAAAGCTAGAGAAATAACAAGAAAGTCTGACTTAGCTACGACTAATTTCTTTGGAAAGTTATCTGATTGTAAAAGTAAAGATCCAAGTGTATCTGAAATATTTATAGTCGAGGGAGATAGTGCTGGTGGATCTGCTAAAAAAGGTAGAGATTCAATGACACAGGCAATTCTACCATTGAGAGGTAAAATATTAAATGTCGAAAAAGCAAGACTTGATAAGGCATTATCAAATGAAGAAATAAGAACAATAATTACGGCATTTGGTACTGGAATTGGTGAGGAATTTGATTTATCAAAACTTCGTTATGATAAGATAATAATTATGACCGATGCCGATGTTGACGGATCACATATTAGAGTGTTACTTTTAACTTTATTTTATAGATTCTTTAAACCAATTGTTGAAGCTGGACATGTTTATGCTGCACAACCACCATTATTTAGGATAATGCATGGAAAAACACGAAAATATGTTCTTAATGATGAAGAAAAAGAAGCATATTTAGCATCTTTACCTGAAAATATTAGAAATAGAGCTGAGATTGCACGTATGAAAGGTCTTGGTGAAATGGATGCTGAAGAGTTAAATGAGACAACAATGGATATAGAGAAAAGAGTACTTAGAAAAATTACAGTATCTGATTGTGTTGAAGCAGATAAAATATTTGAAAAACTTATGGGTGATGAAGTAGAACCTAGAAGAAGTTTTATAGAGGAAAATGCAAGATATGTTACAAATCTTGATATTTAGTACTGGGGGTGAAAATAATGGAAGAAAAAGAAAATGATATTGAAGAATTATTAGATAGAGCTAATGAAGTGGATGAGAGTAATATTGAAGATAATGAAAATGAAGAAGATAATATTCAAGAGACTATCATTGATAATAAGTTTAACGGTTATTTTCATGAGCGAGATAGTTTAGCTGAAAACAATATTGTTGATGAAGTAAAGACATCTTTTTTGGAATATTCAATGAGTGTTATTACTTCTCGTGCATTACCTGATCTTAGAGATGGTTTAAAACCTGTTCATAGACGTATTTTATGGAGTATGTATAATTCTGGTTATACACCTGATAAACCGCATAGAAAATCGGCAAAAACTGTTGGTGAAGTTATGGGTAATTATCACCCTCATGGTGATTCATCTATATATGAAGCAATGGTTCGTATGGCTCAAGATTTTAACCAACGTTATTTATTAATCGATGGTCATGGTAATTTTGGTAATATTGAAGGTGATGGAGCTGCAGCAATGCGTTATACAGAATCTAGATTATCTAAATTATCTTTAGAGCTTTTAACAGATATTAGAAAAAATACTGTTGATATGATGAAAAATTTCGATGAAACTTTGGATGAACCTGTTGTTCTTCCAAGTAGATTTCCTAATATTTTAGTAAATGGTACTATGGGTATTGCTGTTGGTATGGCTACCAATATTCCACCACATAATCTATCTGAGGTTATTGATGGTTGTGTTGCTTATATTGATAATCCTGATATTGATACATTGGGATTAATGCAGCATATTAAAGGTCCTGATTTTCCTACTGGAGGTATTATATTAGGAAATTCTGGAATAAAAAAAGCATATGAAACGGGACGTGGATCTATTACAATTAGAAGTAGAGCTGAAATTGAAGAACATGCAAATCATAGTACGATTGTTATTACTGAGGTTCCTTATGGTACTAATACCATGGAACTTAAGAATAGGGTTGCTGAGCTTGTAAGAGATAAAGTAATTGATGGTATATCTGATTATCATACTGATTTAAAAGATGGTGTTAAGATAACGATTACTTTAAAAAGAGATGCTAATCCTCAAGTAGTCCTTAACAATTTATATAAACACACTAATTTTCAAATTCAGTATGGAATAATATTTTTAATGATTGATAATGGAACACCTAGAACACTTGGACTTAATGATATTATTGCAAAATATATTGAACATCAAAAAACGGTTATTATCAGAAGAAGTAAATTTGATTTAGATCGTGATGAGAAAAGAGTTCATATTTTAGAAGGTTATAAAATTGCTCAAGATAATATTGATGAAGTTATTAAGATAATTAGAGGCGCACAAACAGATGAGGAAGCTAAAGGAAAATTAATGAGTAGATTTGCTTTAACTGATGCTCAAACTGATGCAATTCTTGAATTAAAACTTCGTAGATTAACTGGATTAGAAAGAGATAAGATTGAGGCTGAATTACAAGCTTTATTACTTGAAATCGAAGAATTGAAGTCAATTTTAGCTTCTGAAGAGAAAGTACTTGAGATAATTAAGAAAGAATTATTAGAAATTAAGAATAAATATGGTGATGAACGTCGAACACATATAGATATGACGGCTGTTGATTACATTGAAGATGAGAGTTTAATTCCTGAAGAAAGAATTGTTATTACGCTTACTGGTAAAGGATATATAAAGAGATTACCTGCTAATACTTATCGTACACAGAATAGAGGCGGTGTTGGTATTAAAGGAATGTCAATTAATGAAGAGGATTATGTTGAGCAAATGTTAAATTGTTCTACACATGATTATGTTTTATTCTTTACTAATATGGGTAAAGTATATCGCGTTAAGGGTTATGAAATTCCTGAATATAGCAGACAATCAAAAGGTTTACCTATAGTTAACTTGTTGAGTTTAGAAAATGGTGAATTTGTTACTGCTTTACTTAACGGATCTAAAAATGATGATGTTAAGTATTTAGTATTTGCTACTAAAAATGGATTGATTAAACGTACTGAAATTAGTGAGTTTTTCAATATTCGAGCTAATGGAAAGCGATTTATTACGTTAAAAGATAATGATGAATTAATATCTGTTAAAAATACCAATGGTGAAAATGATATTTTAATGGCGGCATCTAATGGCCGTATGGTTAGGTTCCCAGAAAAATTAATTAGAGTGATGGGTAGAGGAGCTGCTGGTGTTAGAGGTATTACGCTTGATGGTAGTGTTCTTGTTGGTATGGAGATTGCTACATCTGATGCTTTGGTACTCGTTGTGACTGAAAATGGTTATGGTAAGAAGACACCAATTGAGGAGTATAGAATTACAAATCGAGGCGGTAAAGGTGTTAAAACATTAAATATTACCGATAAAAATGGTATTATAACTGCGTTTAAGACTGTTACTGATGATAAGGATTTAATTATTATTACTAATGAAGGTATTATAATTAGATTGGAAATTGATAAGATTTCGCAAATGAGTAGGGTTACTCAAGGTGTTAGGTTGATCAATTTACGTGAGGGTCAAAAAGTAAGTTCTATTTCAGTTGTTGATAGAGAAAATATTGAATATTCTAATAATGAAAATAGTTTAGAAAATGAAAAAAGTGATAGTTAATGTATCACTTTTTTAATATCTGTTGATAGAGTGTTCAAATTATTAGATAATTTAATTATAATTTTTTCAACAAACCTGTTGATAAACATTAACATATTGTTAATATTATGTTAATAGTAATTATTTTATCAATGTTCCACGTGGAACATTCAATTATTAGTTGATTTTTATAAAATTATATTATATAATTTATTTGTGCAGCATTAATTGTATGAAATAAGTCAGGATCGGAAGATAGCAGCTTTAAATATGATTAATGTGTGCACTTTTTTATTAATGTTCCACGTGGAACATTAATTTAACTTTTTTAATAATATTAATATAATATTAATAATTTATTATTTTGATTTTTTGTATTTAAATATATTATTTAATTGATTAATTTTATTTTATTCAATGTTCCACGTGGAACATTGAATATTTTATATGTTAATTATCATATAATGTGAAATTTGTTTATTTGTATAATTTTATAGTATGTTATTTGATCTATTATTAGCTTCCCTACTAGTTAAGAAATAACTTCCAACATATTTCCAAATAGTAACAATCTTAGGAATAAAATTTTTTTTTTTCTCTCCTTTTATATTTTCTAAAGCATTTA
>CAMZBG010000038.1 GCA_947304495.1 uncultured Clostridia bacterium
ATTTATAATCATAAGTTAATGAGCCGTCATTACAACTGCCACCAAATCCACCATTTATAACATATACATCATATTCATTACTATAATAAAAATTATTGCTTATATCATCAGGCAATTTAATATTAATATCTAATTCCCCTCCAAAAACATCTTTATACAATTTTTTAACACTATCTGCATTAATGATTAAAGTACTTCCTTCTGGATTAGGAACTATATTAGGATATTTATTACTATCAAGTTCTTCATAAGCTTTATCATTTTCAAACAAAGTATATAAGACAGCTATTAATTTCTGACTATCAACCAAATCATTACTATTTTGATCCTTCTCATATATTCTTGACTTCTTAAAACTAATTTGATCATAAGTATAATTCTTTAATACCACTTGGTTTCTCTTAATAACATTCAAAATACTATCATCAGTTAATTCTTTTTCTTTTTCTTCAACCCCATATACTTTATCCTTTTCCTTTTCTTGTTCTTTAATCCTTTGATTCTCTTTACTAATTACAATAAGCCGATAATTAGCAAATATTCCCAAACATAAACTAATTACACAAATTGATAATAAAAATATCACTACACTTTTATTTACGCTATTCTCTTCCATCTTAATTCATCACCTTTCTCACACTATTAACATAGTATTCCCCATTATCTTTTATAAAATGTACTATATACTTACTATACTCATTATAATTGTTCCTGTTAATATCTAATAATATATCTGTATCGCTTTCTTTATAAACAACTTCTTTATATAAATCATACTTATATACCTTAAAACTATAATCATTTTCTAATACGCCCAAAGAAAGATATACATCTGCACTATCATCACCTATTACATATTTATATTTATAATCTACAATCTTACTTCTTACATTAGAACAATCATATGTTCCAAAATAATACTTATCGTTATCATATTTAAATATTGGACAATAATTTTCTATATTTATTTCACTGCCTGCATCCAAATTTTCGTTATAAACCTTTTTATATAAGCTTTTAACTTCCTCCGCATTTATACTTCCATAATAGTCTTTCTTCTCATCCATATATAATCCTTCATATAATCTATTATAATCATCTTCCAATATATCATCATAATTCTTTTCATTATATAAATACAATAAAACACTATATACTTTTATATTTTGTTCAATATCACTAATATTTATTTCCCTTTTATAAATATCAGTAATCTTATTATTTAAAGAAGTATATAAATAATTAATTACTCCAATACTCTTATCAAGAGATTTATAAACTCTCGTCGTATCAGGTATTGAATCTTCAACCTCTACTTTATCAACAATACCATTATCCACATGCTTCTTATCTATCTTCTTATCTCTACTATTTAAAGCATAATATAAAGTAAAAGCAGATAATACCAATACTAATAATATTAACAAGACCATCAATAAGCTGCTTCTCCTAAACCTATCCATATTACTCTATTCTTTCTACCCCCTTAAAAATACAATCATTACCATCTTTAATAAAAGTAATTCTATATTTACTAAAATCATTATAATTATTTTCATCTATAACAAATGATTCTTTACTATCATACTCTTTATAAACACTCTTCTTTTCCAAATCAGTATATACTATTTTTTTAGCTCCATCCACATCAAAACTTCCATAAGATATTAAAACATAATAATATTTATCATCTTCTAAATAATTATACAAATATTTTTCTTTTGACACAGACCGTGAAAAATCTATATCTTCCACTTTATCATTCAAAATCTTTATAACATTCTCATCTGTAACCACATAATCATTAATTGTCTTTTCATCAACAATCTTTTCTATTGGTACAACATCTTCACAAGCCTCATCATCTTTCCCATCCAAATAACTAGTATAAACAATTCCCGCTATGAAGGATAAACTACCAATTACTATCGCAATTATTATAAAGAATAAAATCATAAGACCATTAGAATTCTCTTCTTCTTCATTAACTATAACTTTTTTCCCCATTATAAGACCTCCTATATTAATAATTATATAATATTTAAAGTTGAAAAAAAAGATACTATTTTTAGCATCTCTATTTGGCTTTATTACGTTTTCTTTTCTTATTATTCTCCTCTTGTAATTTTTTAAAATCAACTTTACCTATCATAGTTTTAGGTAAACTACTTCGATACTCAAAATCTTTAGGTATAGAATAATATGCCAAATTTTTTTTACATAAATCCATTATTTCTTTTTTTAATGCTTTAGTCTCATAATACCCTTTATTTAATACTATATATGCTTTAGGAACTTCAACCTTATAAGGGTGCGGAACACCTATTACACTACAATTCAATACAGCCTCATGTCTTTCGATTATTTCCTCTATTTGCGACGGATATACATTATAACCAGATGTAACAATCATTCTTTTTAACCTCTGTTTATATGTAATAAAACCATCTTTATCCATTGACCCCATATCTCCAGAATGTAACCATACATTACCATCAGAATGAATATGTAATACCTCATTAGTTTCTTTTTCATTATTATAATATCCCAGCATTACATTTGGACCACAAATACAAATCTCTCCGTCTTCCCCGCAAGGTACTTCTTCATCAGTGCCAGGCTTAACAATCTGAACATATACTCCAGGCATAGGGATCCCAATAGTTCCGGGATGAGTATCATCTTTTCTATCAACAGATACACAAGCAACCGCTTCTGTCATTCCATAACCTTGCGTCAATACCACACTCGCCCCATGACCACATAAAAACTCGTTAATCTTCTCTACTCTTGTTTCATTTAAGGTATCTCCACCCGAAATAACATATTTTAAAAAAGACAAATCAACATCTTTCATCCCCTCATTATTAGTTAATGCTTCAAATAAAGTTGGTACTCCAACTAAAACCGTTGGTTTATACTTTTTTATTAATTTATCAAATGTCTTAGCATTAAACTGTGGTACTACTACTACTTTAGCACCTACAGCAAATGCATCAGTAATTGAAACAGAAAGACCAAAACCATGAAAAATTGGCATTATTGCTAATATGACATCATCACTAGATAAATCCGGGAGAGCAATCTCAGCCTGAATAGTCGAAGAATAAAAATTACCATTAGATAACACAATTCCCTTAGGAGTACCCGTTGTCCCCCCACTATGAAGAATTAAAGCTGGAGTATCCCTAGTAATTCTCTCATTATCCTCCTTAGTATAATTATCCCCATATTTAAGAAAATCATAATACTTAATATACAAATCATTTTTATAATCTATCTTTTCAACTTTTCTACCTTGTGTAAACCAATAGCCTATCTTATAAAAAAAACTCATCGAATCTTTAGCTGACAATACTATGACTTTATATACTTCAGTATCATTTATAAAGCTTTTAATCTTCTCATAACATATATCCATCGCTACTAACATTACAGAAGAATATCTAATCAATGCTTCTTTTATTTCATTCTCAGCTGATAAAGGATGAACTATATTTGCAACCGCCCCTATCTTATTTAAAGCAAAAATAACATAAATACTTTCAACTAAATTAGCAGATAGTATTGTAACTACATCACCTTTTCTAACACCTTGACTCCTAAATGCTCGAGCACAAATATCTATCTGATGATATAGTTCAGCATAAGTAACATTCGTACCATAGTACTCCATGGCGATATTATCTTTATACTTATAATGCTTATTATAAATATATTCATAAACAGACATATTAGGTATAATATAAAACATATTTTTCTTACCATAATACTTATCCCATGGAGATTTCGGTCTTTTCTTAAAACCAATCAACCGAAAAAAATCATTATGTAATATTGCCATTACTATTCACCAATCTTTCTTCAATAAGAACGAACTTATAAATTATATAGTATTAATGACTTATCTTTCATAATTTATTTTACCATATTTATGCTATAATAATATAAGAAATAGAGATGATAAAATGAAAAAGAATAATGACCCTTTTATTCGCTTAAGAATAATAACAGCATCTATCACCTTGGCTATTATTTTTGGTGCTTGGTTATTATATGGTTATAATTTTTTAAAAACCAATCCCGCAAAGATACTAAATAAACTAAGTAACGCGGAAAAAGACAACATTGACAGATTATTCAATGAAATAGATTTAAAAAAAGAACAGGGTTATACCATAAATATTGACGATAAAGACAAACTCTATTTATACTACACTCCCCAAGAATTCTATATATATAACAATAAAGAATATTATAGTCATAAATTAAACTTAGATTCAAAGTCTTATAAAAAAATACTAGAGTCTCTTATTGATAGTTTTACCCACAATTATAAAATACTAGACAAAACTAAAAAACAAGATAATAAAAAAGACTATTATATATATACATATTCTCTAAACGAAATATCCCCTCTAATTAATACATTAAAAACTAATAAAGAATTTACTGACATAATTAAGAAACTTAATATTATAGATATAAATAAATACAACAAAAACTCCATAGGTTTAAATATTATTACTCAAGGCAAAAAGAGAAACATAATATATTATAACTTAAAAATAGATAATCTTTTTGATATTTATAAAGAAAAAAACTACCTAAGCGGCTTCTTTCTTAATTATAGCTTTACATATAACAAAAACTTAATTATCTATACTGAAAACAACGAGTACTATCTTAATATAGAAAAGAACAACACTAAATTTAAGAAAACTAATTATAAGAAAACTAAGTTAAAGAAAATACTTTCCATAATAAAATAAAGATCTCTTAAGATCTTTTTTTTATTGATTATCATCCTTTAAATCCGGCATATCTAATTCTTTACTAATAATTTCTTTCTTAGTATATAAAAGAATATTATCAGAATTAATAGCAATATATCCCTTAATAAAATCAGGATTTATTCGTAAATAGTCTTTATTTATATATACTTTATCATAATACTCACTTATTATTCCCTTACTATCATCAAAATATATAGATGGAATTTCCATTACTATTACTCCACTATATCTATAATCCCATCCCTTTAATATAGTCAAAGCTTCGTATTCATTATTCACAAAATAGGTCGTAATCCCCTCTTCTAATACATTTCCACTATTAATCAAACCATTAGAAAATATATCATTTATCTGATCATCATCCAAAACTTGATCTGTATCAACATCCTTAATTATATAAAACACTATTTTATTTAGTATTCTACCATCTATTTCTCTTTTATTTAACATTTCACTCAAATAACTAATTATTTCTTTTCCTACTTTACGCCCCACATCTATTTCATCTGATTTTAATATTAAAGAAAAAGTATCAACAGCATTACCAAAACATTTAGTTAACTCCTCTTTAAACAATAAACTATCAATAAAATAATAATTAGATTTATCTTTCTTTCTATCTTTTAATACAAGATTATACTTTTTATATAATGCTTCCAGCTCTTCAATAGCTTCATTTGAAATTTGATTATTTAATATACGACGAATCCCTTTAGGTAGATACACCTCTTTATCCCAATTTATAACATATTCAAATATCTCTTTAATTATCTCATAATTTCCGCCATTAACCGATATAGCATCCAAAACAAATTTATTATTAATTAAAGAATTTTCATTATCGTTTTTATATTTGAAAATTTGATAATACAATTCTTTTAGTTTCCTTTCATCTTCAGGCGATAAAGAAGATAATATACTTCTAACATTATCACTAACATCAGCATTTATTTGCTTCATAAACTCTTCAACATCAGAGTAGTTTCTCCTTTTCATTCCTTTGAACCATTTAACAATACTAAAACCCATAACTGCCATCTCTATTCTATTTCCACAAACCCCTCTATTATGAATATTATCACATATTTATCAACAAAAAAAAAGAGCATTTATGCTCTTAAAAAGAATCAATATTAATCTTCACTTTGCCCATACCCAATATATAAGCTTTTGCTTGTACTAGAGTACGAATAGAATTAACCATTTTACCATTACGGCCTACAACTATTCCTTTATCATCCTCATGAACAATAACTTCAAGAATAGTAGCATCATCTTCTCCTCCAAACTGAGAAACTTTTACCATATCTGGCTCTTTAACAACAGCTTTTACTAAGTATTCTGCAAACTCTTTTAATTCCATAATTATTTACCTTCTTTTTTTGAATCAGCAAATTTAGCCATTATTCCGCTTTTACTTAATAAACTTCTTACTGTATCAGTAGGTTGTGCTCCATTTTTTAACCAATTCAAAGCCTTTTCTTCATCAATTTTAACTTCATAATTCTCTGGAATTGGATTATAAGTACCAATAATCTCTATAAATCTTCCATCTCTTGGACTACGTGAATCAGCAGCAACTATTCTATAGAATGGTCTTTGCTTAGCTCCGCCTCTTTTAAGTCTTAACTTAACTGCCATCTTCTTTCCCTCCTTTAAATCGCAAATATATTATATTAGATTAATATAAAACTGTCAACCTTTTTTAGTTGACAGTTTTATCATCTATTTCTTAGCTAACTCTAACAACTTTTTTTCCATATCTTTAGGATTATCACCTAATAATAAATAAACATAGTTTTTACCTTTTTTTAATATGGCTTTTTCATATTTTTTAGCTAACTTCTTATCCTCTAAATTATTTTTGTTTAAATCTACAAAACCTAATAAACTATCATAATAGTCTTCAGCATCTTGAGTATTAATTACTATAATTAATACTTTTGGTGCAAATGGCTTAGGCTCATCAGGATCTTCAGAAAAATCTGAGATGAACAAGGAGGAAGGAATTTCATTGAAGTCCAATCCAAAATACATTGATATATCATATTGGTCAAATTCTCTAACATCATATTCTTTGAATTCTTTCATAAACTCTTTTTGAACTAAATCCAAATCGAATTTTGTTTTATTGCTATTTTTATTAAATAACAATAAACAACCTAATGCAAAAACGATTAGAGCAACCATACCAACTATCAACACGTTTTTATTTTTCATTCTTTTCCTCCTTCATTCTTCCTTTTATAGCAAAGAAAACTAGATTTAATACAATAACTATAATAATGCTTGCATATATTAATAATCTGTTATTTTTTATTACTTCATCACTCTTATTATTACTACGGAAATAATTATACAAATAATTATTAGATACAATCTGCTCATCTACAGATACTACATTATCCGCATCAACATTTAAAACATCATTAATATTATATACATCATAAGAATTGGTATCCTTATCATACTTGATAATATAGTTATTCTTAACATCATTGCTTTCAATAACTGCATCTAATTGCTCATCAACATCTGAAGGAATATCCTCACTAGTATCCTCTACCTTTTCCGTATTGATAACTTTATCTGTTTTATTTCTATTCAACAAACCGATTACCTCTTGATTATCAACACTATCTAAAGTTCTAATTAAATCATTACTAGATTCATAAGACTTATTATTCTTCGCCGTATTATTATCAGTAACAGCTAAGCCAAAATACTTAGTCAAAGATATTTTTGGCTTACTACCATATTCAAATAGCTTATCACCATTATGATAATCAAAAGCAATAACTCCTCCATTATCATACTTAATCATTATAATTGGATCATCATTATCAAAATCTCCACTAATCTCTGATATATTACTATTCATGAAATAATTATCAGAATTTAACTTCGTTTTATATGAATATACTTGTAAATTATCACCTAAAACTATTTGATATTCACTATTATTGTAGTTATTAACTATCAAAGAGTCATTTTTAATACCACTATTAGAACTATATAAATATACATTTTTATCTTTATATATTATCTGCCCATCTCTATATTTTATATTACCATCTAAATCAGTTAAAACACTATAATTATAATAAGAATCAACTATTTTATCACTTATATTAGTATGATATAGAGGAATCTCTCTATCTAATAAACCAATATCTCCAAGGGCTTCTTGATACTCATTTGTTTTAAGATTATAAATACTACCATCACTAACTAAAGCCAAGTCATTATAAACATGAACAATATTATCAACGATCTTTTTATTATTCTCATACAACTTAGACTCCTCAATATGATAATACTTACCATCCTTTAAAGTTATTGATTTAGCCAAATCCTCTTTAGTCAAAACGATTTCTTTTGTTTCACTTGTATTTTCCAATACTATTTTTATATCACTATTATAATCATATCCAAAAGAATAAACTCTCTTCGTAACAGGCAAATCATTCTCCTCTTTATCTCCAATTTTATACGATAATCTCAAATCTGATGATATTTTATCTAATTCTAAATTAATAGTATTTATTCCAGAAGAATATAC
>CAMZBG010000039.1 GCA_947304495.1 uncultured Clostridia bacterium
TAATAATAGTAATAATCAAACGCAAAATAATAGTGAGAATCAAACGCAAAATAATAGTAGTGAATCTGATTCTTCAGCACCTGTTGTTAATCAGGATGGATCATTTACAACATCTAAAGGTTTTCATGGTGAAACTAGAAATGGTATTACATATATTGATGGTGTTTTAATAGCTAATAAGACTTATGCGTTGCCTAAATCCTATGCTCCTGGAGGATTAACAGGTGAAACTAGAGCTGCTGCTGATAAATTGACTGCTGGAGCAAGGGATGCTGGTTATAGTATTAAAGTACAAAGCGGTTTTAGATCTTATGATACTCAACAAAATATTTATAATAGGTATGTTAGAGAACGAGGGAAAGCATCTGCTGATACTTTTTCAGCAAGACCAGGGCATTCCGAACATCAAACAGGCTTAGCTTTTGATGTTTGTGAGAGTAGTGGAAAATATAAAAATGCTTGTATTAATAGTAATTTCGATAGTACCGAAGAGGCTAAGTGGTTATCAGAAAATGCATATAAATATGGATTTATATTAAGATATCCTAATGGTAAAACAAATGAAACAGGTTACAAATATGAATCATGGCATTTTAGATATGTAGGTGTTGACTTGGCTACTAAGTTATACAATGATGGTAATTGGATAACGTTAGAAAACTATTTTGGAATAACTAGTCAATATAATTATTAAGAGAAGTAATTCTCTTTTTTATTGCAAAATAAAAGATAAAATAATAACTTATTTTATCTTGTTTATATCTGATTCTACTTTAATAGTTTCATCGAAATGATGGAATATTTTTGTGATAATAAAGTTTATTACTTTATATACACAGAACGAGTCTATTGCTAGAACGAAGATGATTAAGAATATAGTAGAGTTTATAGGTAATATTTCGAAGAAACCCGGAACAAATAATGCACAACTTATAAAACCTATTAACATTGTGAAGAATAAAGATCCTCTTAACCAAGTAAATGGTGTACATATTTTATATAAGTATAATAAACCGGTGATAGTTGTCATATATATACTTATTGTACTTTGTATATTATATGGGAGATCAAATTCAGCTGAAAAAGCTGAGACTAAGGCGACGTTAAATATAACTGTGAGAGCTGTAGGTAAAGCTTTAGCTAATATTTTTAACAAAAAATTCCCTTTAACTAAATCATTGTTTGGCTCTAGAGCGAGTATGAAGGAAGGAGCTCCAATTGTAAATGTTGTAATAAATGTTAGATTGATTGGCTTAAACCAATATTTTTGAGCGAGAACAATGCTTAGTATTATTAATAGTATAGTATATAAGGTTTTAACTAATAATAAGGATGCACTTCTTTCGACGTTATTAATGGTTTGTCGTCCTTCTGCAACTACGTGAGGGATGGAGCTGAAATCATCATTTAATAATATCAATTGTGCTACGTTACGAGCGGCATCTGTTCCGCTTTTAATTGATATTGCGCAATCTGATTCTTTAAGCGCTAATACGTCGTTTACGCCATCTCCTGTCATGGCGACGGTATGTCCTTTGCTTTTTAAATACATGATAATCCATTTTTTTTGAACTGGGCTAACTCTTCCGAATATTTGATACTTATCTACAACGGATTCAATTTCTTCTTTTTTAAGACCATCTATGTTTATTCCTGTAGCGTCTTCTAGTCCCACTTTATGTGCTATTGAAGTGACTGTTTTAGCGTTATCTCCTGAAATAATTTTTACATCAACATTAAACTTTTTAAAATACTCTAGTGTTTCTTTTGCTGATGCTCTAATTACGTCTTCAATGAGGGCATATCCTATTAATTCAATATTGTTTAAATCATCAGATAGTTTTCCGGCTTTTTTTCCGATTGCTACAACACGGTAAGCGCTTAGGTATTCATCTGTTTCTTCTTTCGCTTCTTCTCCTCCTATTTTTTCTGGTGCTCCAAGATATAGTGTATACTCATCTAATTCTATCGCAGAATATTTTCTTTCAGAAGAGAAGGGAATATAATTAATTGGTTTTAAATCACTAGTTCCGAAGTAATCTTTTAGGGCGATCATTGTGGGATTGGTATCGCCACTATATGTTGCATATTCTTCAAAATATTCACATACAATATCTTTGCTATAAAAAGCTCTTCCTATTATATCTTTAACTTCCATTCTTCCTTCTGTTATAGTTCCTGTTTTATCTAGACAGATGGTATCTATTCTAGCTAGTGATTCTATAGCGTATAATTGTTGAACTAATACTTTAACTTGATATAGTTTTATTACGCCGACTGCCATTACTGAGGAGGTTAATAAAATAAGCCCTTCTGGTATCATACCGATTAAGGCAGCCACTGTTGATACTATGCTATCTGCTATACTATCAGTAATTCGCCATTGGTTGAAAAACATTATTATCCCGATGGGGATTATTAAAATTGATAGTACTTTTAGTACTTTGGTGAAAGAGTTCATTATTACCGAATTTACAGGCTTATCATATTTGGCTTCTTTAGTTATTTTTGATGCGTAGTTTTCGCTTCCTATATGTATAACTTTGGCGGTAGCGTTACCTGAAACTATGAAAGAACCAGATAATACAGTGTCACCAATACTTTTTTTTATGGCGTCGGGTTCGCCGGTAAGTAAGGACTCGTTTACTTCTGCTTCTCCATCAACAATGATTGAATCTATTGTTACTTGATGACCGGTTGATAGTTTTATTATATCGTCCATTACTATTTGATCATTAGCTATTTTTTTTGTTTCCCCATCTCTTATTACTTCTACTTTGGCTTCAGATATAACAGACAGATTATCAGTTATTTTTTTGGATATTAGTTCTTCTATAATGCTAATTATAGAGTTTGTTATTATTACACCCATAAATAGACAGTTTTTTAAGGCATTAAGTATATTACCATTTAATATCCCTGCGCCAAATACTGCTAAGCCAAGGGCTAGATTTAAAAAATTGAAGTAATTAAATATGTTGTCGGTTATTATTTTTTTAACAGTTTTTGTTTTGGGCATATCATCATAGTTTACAAGATTTTTTGAGATTCTTTCTTGCACTTGTTCAGATGATAATCCTTTTTTTATATCTATTTCTTGCATAATCATCACTATTATTATTATATCTTAAATATTTTTTTTTCCAACCTTTAATCAAAAAAAATAGTATTAAATACTATTCTTTTATTTGAGCCAGTTTTTACCTTCTACTATCCTTGTAACTAGCATTGAAGATGCTGAATCTCCGGTAACATTTAATAGTGTTGCTGCAGGGTCAATTATAGTTGCTATTATTGTAAGTATCGGTAGTGATGCTAGTGGGAATCCCATTAGCGATATTATCATCATCTCTGATATGGTTCCCCCTCCGACTGGGACAGCCGTTATTAGTAGGTTTGCAATTAAAGCAACTCCGATTACTTTAAACATTGCTCCGGGAGTATAAACGTTAATACCAAATAGATAAACTAGAAACATTATTTTGAATACGGAGCCAATTACGGAACCGTCTTTGTGAAAACTAGTTCCTAAAGGAATAACTGTTTCAGCAATGTCGTTAGGCACTCCTATTCCTTTGGCACTTTTTAAATTGGCTGGTATTGAAGCGGCAGACGAACAGGTAGATATGGAGGTGGCAGTGGCTGGTAATATGTTTTGCCAGAAAGCTTTAACCCCTTTGCTGCCGGCAGCAATATATGAATAAAGCGTATAGAAAATGAAATAGAATAAGATTGCTCCGACTGTATAAATGATAAATGTTTTAAGATAGCCAATGGCTATTTCTCCTCCAAATGTACCAATTAAGGCTGCAAAGTAGCATCCAAGTCCGATTGGTGCATATAAGAAGATGATATCTACAAGTTTTAATACTACTGTGTTTGCGGAGTCTAGGACTGACAATAGTTTTTCTCCTTCTTTCTCACTTTTATTAATTGCAATACCTGTTAGGATTGATATGACCACTAGTGCCACTATACTGTTTTTAGATAAGATGTCTTTAAAGTCACTAACACTTATTGCTTGTACTGTACGAGATAAAATGCTGATTTCTTCTTTACTATTTTCAATGTTATCATTTAGGGCAGATATTATTGCTGTACTATCTTTAAGATTTACAAGTTTTATTGAATAAGTTATTGCTAATCCTATTAAACAAGCAATTAATGATGTGACAATAAATATTCCGAACGTTGATAACATGACTTTTCCTAATCTTTTTGGTTGTTTTATTTTGGCTATAGATGTTGTTATAGTTAAAAAGATTAGAGGTACAATAACAACGAATAAAAGATTCATGAACAAGTCTCCAAATGGACTTAGTACTTTGGCTTTCTCTCCCATTATTATTCCTATGATTGCTCCTATAATTAGTGATAGAATTAAAGCTATTGTTTGCTTATAATTCTTCCAGATTTTTTTCATAATAATTCCTCCTAATAACTAAATTTTATTGCATATAGAATTTGTTGTATACTTATTTTAATCCACAATATATAATATATTTTTTAAAAAATCCACAGATATGATATAATTGTGTTGGTGATTAGATGAAAAAAGTGTTTATTAAAATGAATAATAGTGATGCTCATCTTAGTTTAGGTAATATATTTCGTATAATAAAGGAGTTGTCTAAAAACAAATCATCTGCGTTACAAACAGAAATCTTTTGTGCTTTATTTGGTGTGAGTGATATTAATGATACTACAGTTAATAACTATTGCGTAGGATGCCGAAAAATTGGTAATGATTATAAACAGATTTATTTGAATTTTCAAAAAAGGTATTTAATTGATAATAGTATTTTTGTGGATATTGTTATTTCGATACTTAGTATAATAGATGGTAGACTGTATTTAGTTGATAAA
Organism: uncultured Clostridia bacterium; assembly: GCA_947304495.1. The sequence goes on from CAMZBG010000039.1 coordinate 4,867, forward strand.
GATAAAATGGATTTTATTAATAATAATAGGAGTATGTTAGATTTATGTAAGAAATTATTTAATATCACGAAAAATGACAAGTCTGTTACTGCTGATGTTTTAGATAAAATTAATCGATTATATAAGAATGGTGATTATTATTCACAATTTGTCGAATCTTTATTTTTTGCAATATTAAGTAAGAAACAACCACTTTATGAAATGGATGTGAAAAAAGAGGTTATTGAGAATTTGTTAAATGATACTTATATTAGTTCGAAAAGTTTAGAAGAGTATTTAGCTATTAAGCTTAAAGAGAGTATAAATTATGATTATTCTTTAAGAAGGATGGCTTTAGAGGGAAATGCTTATGCTGCTTTTGAAATTGCTACAAATGAATATAATGGTTATGTTAAAGGTTTTCCAAGGTATGAGGAAGCATATAAATACTTGGAAATAGCGGTTTCTTATAATCATGCTGGTGCTTTGTATATGGTTGGGAATATGTATTATAGAGGGTATATTGGCAATAAGACTAAGGAAGATTATAGGAAAGGGTTTGATTATTTAGAAAAAGCCAGAGATTTGGGAAATATTGCTGCATTGAATGTTCTTGGCTTATATTATTTAGATGGTGTTTATCCTGCTCGTAAGAATGAAAAAAAGGCTTTAGATTTTTTTTCTAAAGCAGCAGATAATAATTATGCCTTTTCTCTTAACAATCTTGGTAAGTATTATGAAACTACTAATAAAGAATTGGCTTTTGATTATTATTTAAAAAGTGCATCTTTAGGCGAGAGTTGGGCTTGTAATAAAGTGGGGGAGTGTTATAGAATTGGGTATTTAGTTGAGAAAGATGAAAAAAAATCTTTTTATTATTATCAAGAAGGACTTAAAGCTAATTATAGAACCATGTGTTATTATAATTATTATAATTTGGCAAATTATTATATAAGTGGAAGAGTAGATTTGGGTATAATTAGGGATGTAGATAAAGCTATAAAATATTATAAAATTGCTAGTGATTATGATATTATAGAAGCTAGCATAAAATTGTTGTATTATTATGTTGATAAATATTTACTTAAAAGAAATGATTATTTAAAAGAGATTATTGCCTATTATAAGAATAGGATTGAGAATCATAAAAAATATAATATGGAGATAAAGAAGAATATTGAGGACATGGTAAAGAAAATATACGATACAAAAGAGATATCGATAGATTTTATTTTTAATAGTTAGAAGGTGAATAGATGGATGTTGCTAAATTTACTATGATGGATGAGGCTTTTAGGTGTTTTGTATGCGGCAAGAATGTTAGTCCTTTAGGGTATAGCGCTAGAGATCATTGCCCTTATTGCTTGTGTTCTATACATGTGGATAATAATCCGGGGGATAGAATGTGTGAGTGCAAAGGTATATTAAAACCGATAGGTATTGAAAAATGGAAAAAGGATAAATATAAAATAAATTATAGATGTGAAAAATGTGGGATGAAAAAAAGAAATGTGGCAGCTATAGATGATGATATGGATAAAATAATAGAAATAATGAGTCATCCTGATATTGAGGGAAATTAATGAAAAGGCCTAAAAAATGTAATAATATTAAAATTGGAGAAATTGATAAAAAAGTTAGAAGAGCATTTGGGAAATTTTATATTTTTTCTGGAGCTTTGATATTGTTTCTATTAGTCTTTCCTTTTATTATGGAACGAGTAAAGAAATGGTTTGATATTATTCTTCTGATATTTTTTTTAATCTTTTATACATATATGATAAGGGATTTATATAAGAATAAAGAAAATTATTGGACTACTTTAACAAGTATTTTTATATTCTTGTTTATAATAATTATGACTTTGGATGTAATAAAGCTTGTGTTTTTCTTGATAAAATGACTAATAATGTGTTATAATCACTACGCAATGAGGAGGTGTACTTATGAGAACGTATAAAGTGAATTTACCTGAGGGTGTAAAGAAGACATTTGGTGCAAGAAGAGGTGTCAAAGTTAAACTTATTAACAAGAATATGCTTAAGAAAAAAAATTCTGCTAAATAGTTTTTGTTTATTATTTTTTTTATAATAAAAAATATCCTTTCGGATATTTTTTTAATATGTCATCCCTTCGTTTAGATCTCTTTCTTCTTCTATGATATTGAGATTTTTTAATGTTGCTACGCAACCTTCTAAGTCTTTATCTCCTGGATATGCTTCGGGATTGTGATATTTTGCTGCCATTTTTATTGTCCATTCTAAATGTTGATCATTTGGATGAACTTCAATAGTGAACTTGTTGTTTTCCGTATCTGTCCCTGTTAGTGCAAACCATTTTATTTGATCCATATCTGCTGGAACAGAAACTTGTAATCCCTGCAAATTGCATTGCTTTCTAATTGTCTTTGTTAATCCTTCTATTATATCTTTTGTAGTGCTGTTTTGAGGGATTGGGATTGGGTCCGTAAAGTAAGTTCCTCGAGGCATTCCTTCGACGTAATCACTGACATATACTGAAAATACTAATGAGTCATTATTTATGTAGATAGATATGTTTTTCTTATTGCTTCCTGAATCTGCTGTAGCAAATTGATCTGCTATCTTTTCTAATGCCTCGTTTAGTGTTTTAGTGTTATTTGTTTCTTCCATTTTTACCAACTCTTTCCTTTTTATATGAAGCTGCTTAAGCCGCTCATACATAATTTGTTTATAAATAAAGCTATTGTTGCTGGATCATCTTTGCAATTATTGCTGATCCATTTTTCGATGATGCCTATACTTCCGTCCACAATAAATACATAGATATTGTTTAAATCGTCTTCAGAAGCTTTTTTTAATAATCTTTGCCATTCGTCAATACTTT
>CAMZBG010000040.1 GCA_947304495.1 uncultured Clostridia bacterium
CGACAATGTTGCTTCATTGATTGCATCATCAATTGACTTAATATCATCAGTTATCATGCTATAACCTAATGTTGCTCCAAATCCATGTGGCAATTCCTTCATATCCTTACTAATCTTTCTCGTATATTCAATTACATCCTTCTCTTCATAACCTACCATATATATTAAGAATTCATTGCCATCAGTTCTTATAATATCCGTATGTTCTTGTTGATTATTAAGTAGTATATTAGCTGCTTTCTTAATAACCTCGTCTCCTTCTTCATGTCCATAATTATCATTGATATACTTAACATTATTCAAATCGACAATTACTATTGTCTGAGGATAAATTATATTATCATCCCATGTTTTTATATTATAATTCAAATAATTTCTATTCTTTAAAGAAGTCATTACATCGATAAATTTTAATTTATCTTCTTTAGTAATTTCCTTCTTCTTACTTCTAACTTTAAGGAATATAATTAGAATAATTAAAAATACGAAAGTAACACCAAGAATGATAAATAAATACTTTAACATATTAGATAATTCATTTTTAGAATTAACTATATAATCCGTATTATAATCATATTTTATGGTTTTATAATTAATCGTTGAAACATAAAAATTAAACAATTCATAAAAAGTCTGATTTTTATTGACGTCTCTAACTACAAAACTATAATCATTTTCTAATGTACCTTGATATATTATTTTATAATTTTTAAATTTATTATCCTTATAATATTCATATGTATCTCCATTAACTAAGACAATACTATCACTTCTAATTGCTCTAAGCAAATCATCAGTATTATTAAATGACTTATAAGTAATACCATTACTAAGTAAATAATCATATAGATATGTATTACTTACCGTATATATATCATAGCCTTTTAAACTTCTAATTGAATTAACTAAAATTGGTTCTTTACTTAATACAACATATTCTTCTTTAAATGGACTAGCTGTAGCCAAAGTATCAACATTTACTCCTTCAGTATTAAAATTAGCAAATAAGAAATCAACTTCACCATATGACAAAGCTTGTTTTAATGCTAGAATACTATCGTATTGAACTAATTTAAAATCGACATTAGCCATATCTTCAAAGCCACTTAAATAATTTGCTAAAGTGCCAACAAATTCCTTATTTACAAAGTTCTCATATGGCATATTAGCCGTATATCCATATACATAAGTAGCAGCATTATAATTCATTTTTTCAGCTTCAGTAATTTTCTTAAATCTAAAAAATGTATCTAAAAAATATTTTTTATAATCTGTATCTTGATTATTTTCATTATAAATAAGATTATATTTAGACATGATACTCTTTAGTGTTTTATCTTTACTAATAGTAAGTACATAACTTTTATATAATTCACTCATATGATATACAATATTTAGTTTATTTTCTAAAATATCATCTAAATATAAGTTTTCTGGTATTGCCATATAATCAATTTCAGTACCATTAAGCATATTTAACATTTCAGGAAAATCTTTACACGTTACAAATTTAATATCTTTTCCATCATTTAAATAATATCTAATATTACTAACATCATTATCTACAACACCAATTACTGTATCCTTTAAGTCAGATATATCATTAATAGTTTTATTATTTTTACTAACAAGTACATAATAATCCTTATACATTTCAATATCATTATCAGTTAATTGCGTATTAAAATCAACTACTCTAAAAGCAACATCACGCAAGTTTGCCGATCCACTAGTCAAATAAGATACCTTATTAAATTCTACATTATATGAATCAGTAAAATTTCTTAAGAACGAAAATATTATTCCTTCTCCATCTTGTCCATATATCGGAACATCATTATAAACACTAACATCGATAACACTACTCGTATGATTACTAATCCAATTCTTTTCTAAAATAGAAAAGCTAGAACTATCTTTAGTATAGTTTAAAATAAAGATAACCAATGAAACAGTAAATATCAAAGCAATAATTGCTAAAATAATTATTCTATTTAATTTTTTATTCTTTTTCATACCATACCTCTAATTTCTAGTCCAACTAATATTTTCTCTATCTGGATGTTTTGTACCCGCAATTGTGTATGCCAAATTATTACCTTCATCATCCAATTTCTCTTCTTGTGTTAATAAAAATTCAAAATCGTAGCAGCCAATAACATCTTCATCATAATAACTCGGTATTTTGCTAGCTATTTCTTTAGCTTTATCTTTACTAGTACCATCCGTATATGTAATAGTAACATATATTATTTTTCCTTGATTTCTAACTTTAACGCTCTTTACTTGTTCTAATCCCTCAGTTTCACTAATTGCTTTATTTGTATCTTCCTTAGGAATATCCACTATATTCTTTAGTCTATCACCATATTCAGTCTTACCAGTTGAAAAAATCATTCTAGAAAAAATAATAAACATAATGATTAATAGTACCAAAGTTAAAGCACCTACAATTGCTAATCCTTTATGTCTTTTTAATAAATTAATAAACTTCATTCTACATACCTCCACTATAATTGTATTATACATTAAAAAAGAATATTTGTCGAGTCATATTGTACCTTTTTTACTGAAAAAAATTAAAGAAGTAATTACCATTACTTCTCTTTTTTATACGTATCCATAAATTCTTTTTTATATTCCAAAAAACGATCTTCTTTAATACTTAATCTAATACCTTCCATAATCCTAATTAGAAAACGTAAATTATGAATAGATAATAATCTTTGCCCTAAAGTTTCTTCTGCTACAAGCAAATGTCTAATATAAGCCTTCGTATAGTTCTTACAACATTCACAATCACAATCTACATCTACTGGAGTAAAATCTTCCTTATATTTAGCATTCTTTAAATTGATCTTACCATATTTAGTAAATGCGTGTCCATGACGAGCTAATCTAGTTGGATGTACGCAATCGAACATATCTACTCCGCGTTCTACACCTTCAAATAAATCATATGGGTCTCCTACTCCCATCAAATAACGAGGCTTATCTTCGGGTAAATAACGAATTGCATCATCGATCATCTTATACATAGTTGGTTTATCCTCACCAACTGATGTCCCACCAATAGCATATCCATCAAAACCAATCTTAACCGTTTCTTTAGCACTATATTCTCTCAAATCCGTATATTCTCCACCTTGAACAATTCCAAAAAGTGATTGTCTTGGATTATCGAATACTTTTTTACCACGAATAGCCCATCTTAGTGTCCTGTCGACGCTTTGCTTACAATATTCATATGTAGCTGGATAAGGTATACATTCATCAAAGCTCATGGCAATATCACTATCTAATTTATTTTGAATTTGAATACTAACTTCTGGTGTTAATAATAGTTTTTCACCATTAATATGACTCTTAAATGTAACTCCTTCTTCACTAATATCTTTAGGTTTTGCTAAAGAAAACACCTGAAAACCGCCACAATCAGTAAGAATAGGTCCATCATAATGCATAAATTTATGCAGTCCTCCAGCCTTATCGACAATATCTTCCCCAGGTCTAAGCCATAAATGATATGTATTAGCTAAAATAATTCCGGCTTTTATTTCCTTAATCTCTCTATAATCTAAAGTCTTAACTGTAGCTTGTGTTCCTACTGGCATAAATATTGGTGTTTCAAACTTTCCATAATTAGTTTCAATTGTCCCATATCTAGCCTTAGTATCCTTATCTTGATGTAATAATTCATACTTAACTTTCATAATTCACCTCTTCATTCATACTGCATAATCATATCATATCTTTCCTTATATTGCAAGGAAAAGAGACTATTTCTAGTCTCTATAAAAAACTCGCTATTCTTGGGAAAAGAACCCTTGATTTCTTATTGTTATCTGATTTTTTAGTTGTTTCTACCCCATCAGATATAAGTCTATCAATAGTATAATATCTGTTAGAATAAATCTTTTCATTATAGACAGCACTTTTTACTCTAAATCTATATTCAGCAAATTGAGCTAGTCCTAAAACATAGCAAAGCATCGCTAACAATGTATCTTCATCCAAACTACCATCTTCAACCGTAAAACCAAAACTTTTACCATCTACGATAAATGGTTCATAATCCCTATAATCTTTAGGAGATTCTTCAGATAAAAAACGATATGTATATCCATTGCCACGGAATATCTCATTTAACTGATTTATTGTAATTCTATCTGTATCACTATCTAATACATATCCAGCTGCAATTAGTTCCTGATATAGCAAATAAGCTATTTCCCTAACGTTATTTCCAGTATCTCCCAGGAGGGGAACTTCATCATCTAACGTTAACATATATATCTTTTTCATAATCATCCCTTTTTTCGAACAAGATAAATGATACCACATTAATATATTTTTGTCAAATTTTACTCCATCATAACCAATATAAAAAGTTAGCTTTAGCTAACTTAATATATTCCTTTAAACTCAATTAATACCTTTTTATCAATTTTTTTACCATTTTCTATATTTTGCTTAACCGCATATCCATAACCCGATAATTCATATTCTACCCCCATTAATTCTAATGTTTCTTTAACCATCTTATAAGATAATCCACTAAAATCAATCATTGTCTTATCATATTTATTAGTAAGTAATACCGCCAAATCATCTTTATATAACTTTAATCCAGCACTAGGATACTGATTTATTATCCTATCACCATTACCTAAAGTAATTACTTTAATTCCATTACTTTCAAGTACTTTTTTAATCTCACTTGTATTCTTACTTACATAATCTTCTAATAAAACACTCTTATTTTCTTTATTTTTTGTTTCAATACTCATGTATTTAGCAACATTAACAAGCACTTCCTTGACCGGACTTGCCATGTAATTATAACCATCTTTAGGTTTTTTAATAACCATATAAATAATTATTTCAGGATCATTTCCCGGATATAATCCTGAAAATGAATATATATAATTACCATCACCCGTCAAATACTTTCCTTTTTCAAATATAGATGCTGTTCCTGTCTTACCAATTAAATCGTATCCTTTTACTTTATATGCATAACCTGTACCAGTAGTAATATCATCAGATATAACACTACGCATTAATTCCTTCATCTTATCGATGGTTTTTTCACTTGCCACCGTTCCTAATTCCTCTTTACCATTTTCTAAAACAGTTTTACCAGTATTATCAACTATCTTTGATACAATATATGGCTTTAATAAAGTACCATTATTAGCTACAATTGTAAGTGCCTGCATCATTTGAATAGGCGTTACTGTAATTCCTTGTCCATATCCAGCTGTTGCTGCTTCAATATCATAAGTAAAAGTTGTATTACCAGCAAGTTCACCATTCAAAGTAATACCTGTCTTTTTACCAAAGCCATAACTATCATAGCATGCTTTTAATTCCTTTTTCGTAATTACACTCTCTAACATATTGGCAACTCCGATATTAGAAGACATAGCATAACCGAAATCATAACTAATTCTTCCCCAACCAACGCCATTGTTCCAGTCCTTTATCGTAACCGTATCATTCTTATCTCTAGCTGATACATAAGTTTTAGAACCTGACATAAAAGTATCACTACCTTTATATTTACCACTGTTAATAGCACACATATAACTAAAGGTTTTCATAGTGCTACCAGGTTCATATGCATATCCTACAAGGGGATCTATATAACTTTTTAAATTTCTTATATTAGGATCATATGATGGTGTTGAAGAATAACCAAGTATTGCCCCTGTTTTCGCATTCATCACTCCCATAACAACCCATTCAGCTTTACTATTATCTTGTGCTTTTTTAACTGCATTTTCAATAAATAATTGAATACTGCTATCAATTGTTAGATAAACATTATCGCCATCGATACTATCCTCTTTATATTCATTAGAGTTAGCTATCTTATTACCTCTAGCATCTCTTTCATAAGTAATATAACCACTCTTACCAGTAAGTTCCGTATTGTAATAACCTTCTATTCCTAATTCACCAACCATATAAGTATTTCCATCATCAAGTTCCTTATTTTTAGTATAACCAAGTAAATAAGAAGCAAAATCTCCATATGGATAATATCTTTTAGTACTTTTAATAAAATCGATTCCCGTAAGATTCAAAGCTTGAATCTCTTCCATTTTTAATTGACTTAAATTCTTACCACCATTACCAAACTCTACTTGATAAGCATCCTTATTCAATATCTCTAAAATACGTTCATAACTTGTACTGATAACCTTAGATAAAGCTTTAGCTGTCTTCTCCTTATCAGTAACAAATCTTCCTTCTCCCCTATCCTTATTTAAATAAGCAATCAAAGTATAACTAGAAACATCTTCAGCTAAAGCATTGCCATTCTTATCATATATTGTTCCTCTTTTTGGTAATATTACTTCTTCTTGAATATTTCTATTCTCAATAAATTCGCTCATTGCTACCCCAGGAGTTGCATCATAATCAATTAAACATCTATATACCAAAGATAACCCAAAAACAATAAACAAAAAAAAGATAGCAATATATAAATACTTACTTATCATAAGTTTATTAGTATTTAACTTGCTATCTTTCATAACTATCACCTATTCTAAAACAGACTTAATATTATTATTGTTGTATGTAAGTCCTTGGTCCTTACTAACTTGTCTTATTTTATCTAAAGATACCATTTCATTTATCTTCATTGCCAAGCTTTGATTATCATCATTTTCTTCTTTAATTATATCACTTAATTCTTGGATTTCCAAGTTAATTTTACCAAGTGTTGCTCTACTGTAAATAATACCTAATACCAAGAATATTGTTGTAATCATAAAAAATCTATATAATTTTTTCTCTTTTCTTAGTATTTTATTTTCCTTTTTCTTCTTTGTCATAATATCAGTCCTTTATCTTTTCAATTATTCTAAGTCTTGCACTTCTAGCACGGTTATTTAAGCTAATCTCCTCGTGACTAGGTACTATTCCTTTACTAATTACCTTAACCTTTGGTTGATATTCAACTGGAACATAAGGTAATTTAGCAAACTTACTATCTATTTCACTATATTTTCTAAATATATTCTTAACAATTCTATCCTCTAAAGAATGAAATGTTATTACACACAATCTACCGCCGACATTAAGTAAATCTATAGCCTGTTCAATACCGCTAGCTAAGACATCTAATTCATGATTAACTTCTATCCTAATAGCTTGAAATGTCTTCCTAGCAGGATGTCCATCTCTCTGCTCTCTCATTGGCATACTTTTCTTAATAATATCTACTAATTCAAGTGTCGAATATATTTCTTTATCTTCCCTATATTTAATAATATTCTTTGCGATACTTGAAGCATATTTCTCTTCGCCATAATCTACCAATACCCTAACCAAATCTTCATAAGAATAATGATTAACTACTTCATATGCAGATAATTCTTGACTTGTATCCATACGCATATCCAATTTAGCATCATTATGATAACTAAATCCACGATAATCCTCATCTAATTGCATACTAGATACTCCAATGTCAAATAGTATTCCATCTACCTTAGTAACATTTTCTTTAAGTAAACAAGCTTTCATATCGGCAAAATTACTTTTAATAATCTTAAAATTATCAAAATCTTTTAATCTCTCTTTAGCATATTCAATTGCTTCTAAATCCTGATCAAAAGCGAAAAGAAACCCCTTATTTATTCTTTTCAAGATTTCTAAACTATGTCCTCCGAA
>CAMZBG010000041.1 GCA_947304495.1 uncultured Clostridia bacterium
TTTAGCTTCTTTAATTTCCACGTCTATCTAACCTCGCAATCTCTTTATAATTCATTGGAAAACCTATTCTATCCAAAATCTTATCTATTCCAATAGTATTAATTTTACCATCTAATATATCTATCTCATATGCTAATTCATTTATAAGCATCGTAAAATCTTCTTCTCTTAATAGTTTTTTCAAAATAATTATCAATGAGAACAAATCATCCTTACCATAAATATATTCTTCATCAATTTTAGGAATACCCAAAGCTGCATGAAACGGTGTATCATTAATTTTCTTTTGCATTTTATGATCATATAATATATCTTCATGAGCACATAGGTTTCTACAATTTGCTAGTATAGGAAAATATGTTAACAAATCATCAATATCAACATCATATTCATCTGCAATCTCCTTTTTATCCTCATACTTTAAAACAGTATACAATTCACTAATCAGTCCAAAAGATAACACTTTAACAACTACCCAAAAAGGAATATAACCATAGTTTTCTAAATAGTGTACTGTTGCGGAATGTTGCCCCCCATTAATTCTTATTTGTCTTTTAATCTTTTTTAATAAATCATTTACTTGCCTAGATCTATCCCCAGATCTATCAAAATTAGAAGGATTCAAATATGATTTTTCTTTAATACCATATTTTTTTGATATCTGATAAGCAAGAATACTCTTTAAGTTGTTTTCAACAATAAGTAAGTTTTTAAAAATAATATTTCTTATCTGTCTGTCAAAATTAAATAAAGCATATAATTCTCTAAAATCAGTACCTGGAATATACATTCTATCCTTAGGAGACTTAAGAAAAACATGCCGGTAACCACTTATAAAAAAATAATTTTCTCTTAATAATACATCTTTAGTATAATTGTATTCGCTAATTGTTAAGCCTTTACTTTTTAATATTTCAATTTGTTCGTCGATCGTTTTAAATGTCTTTATCACAACTGCATCACCCTAAATATATACCATTATAACACATCTCCCATTTCATTTAAATAATATATTTATATTATGGCTATTATGTTATAATAGTGTGAAAAGTAGGTGAAATAAATGCCAGCACTAATAACTCACGACATATTTGCCAAAGAAGTATATGAAAGATTAGATGAAAACATTAAAAGAAAAATAAATCACGAAAAACTCATATATCAAACTTTTGCTCAAAGTCACGACTATTTATTCTATTATAAATCTTTCAGCTTTAAACAAACCAAAAGAATTAATTATTTAGGCAAAATAGCTCACAGAAGAAAAACACAAGAATACTTTTTAAACATTATTAAAACAATAAAAAAATATCATTTAGAAAACTATCAACCAGACATAGCTTACTTATTTGGCAGCATTACCCACTACGTATTAGATTCAACATGCCATCCATTAATTTTTTATAAAACCGGCATCTACAACCCTAAAGATAAGAGCACCTACAAATACAGAGGATTGCACTCTTTAATGGAAAGAAGCATTGATTCTTATTATTATAAAAAATATTATAAAAAGGATTTTAGCACATGTAATGTTTCTAAAGACATCATAATGAAACCAAAACTATCTATAGATTTAATCACTCTTATTAATATGGTATATGAAGAAACATATCAGATTAAAAATGTAGGTTTATATTACAAAAGAGGAATTAAAAATGCCAAATCACTATATAGAGTATTTATTAATGATAAAAAAGGAAGAAAAGAAAAAATATATAAATGTATTGATAAAATATCACATAATAGATTCGGCTACTTACAATGTTATTCAACAAGTATACAATGTGAAAAAAAATATTTAAACGAAGAACACAATGTATGGAATCATCCAAGTATAAAAGAAAAGACTTATACTTATTCATTTGATGATCTATTTAATCTGAGTATTAATAAGTGTATAAAAATTATAAACGCCATATACGAAGTACTGTATAACAATAAGGATATTAATAGTTTAATAGAAATTATTCCTAATATTTCTTATGGTACCGGATTATGTCTAGATAAAAATAAACCTAATAGTAATAGAAAAATGCAATATTTTGAATTTTAAAAGGAAGCCTAGGCTTCCTTATTTAATTCTTCTATAAAATTATCTCTTATATCCTTCTTCTCAATAGATAATATAACTTTATCAAACATCATATCATACTTTGAAAGATATTCTAAAACAGTGGAATATACCACTTTAACATCCTTTATATCTCCACCTAAACATATTACCAACGTTTTAACCATATTAACTCTAGCACATTCCATAACATTTATTATACTATCTCTAATCTTATCATAATAAACATGCATTATATAATCTGCTAATACATTATACGATCTAGTAATTAAAACTTCATTCTTTTTTAATTTCTCTCCATCCATAATAGTTATTATCTTTTTACGTAATCTAATACCATTACAATAATAAATATCATGTAGCTTTCTTTCCTTATTATCACAAATATCATAAGAGGCAGGGATTACTAAAGCATCAACTACCATAGTAGTTACATCATCATCCCAGATAATTACTTTATCTTTGTATTCTTCAGCAACAGATGCCAAAGAAACTATATCATAACAATTTAATAGTTTTCTCCTTGCTAAAGAACTTTTCAGATATTGATTTTCTAAATCAATAATAGAATCATTCCATTTTAACGCCGACTTGTTGTCAAATTGTTTCTTCCAAAAGGTAACCTTTTCATCATATGAAACACATTTTTTAGATTCTATTTTATTGATTGCTTCCACCAATTTATCCATCAAGTTTTCTTTATTCATACTATCACCAAACATTCTAGTAAAGACAAATTCTTATTGTATAACTACAGTTGTACCATTATACTTATAGTTTCCATCTTCCCCCATTACAAAAGTATGAGCAAAAACTAAATTATCAGCACTTTTTAATTCATAATAATAAATATTACTATCAGAAGAATGAAGATAATAATTATCATAACCATCATTAGGATTAACTACACTACTTCTAGTATCTTCCAAATATCCTTTATCATAAATAACAATTGTGTTATCTTTTTTTATAACTTTCAATATTTCAAATTTACTATTTAAACTTCCTGTTATATTATTGCTATTAACAGCATTACCACAATTATATACCCCATCTATTAATATACATGTTTTAGTTGCACTTGGATTAAATGGCCCCGATACATCTATTGAATCATTATTAAACAATTTATTATAAGTAGAAACCATTAAATCACTAGCTATTTTATTAATAGTACAGATATTTCCATAGCTAGATGTACCGGCACTAGATACTATAACATCAAGCCCAAAATTATCTCTACAAGTTAATGATCCATAATATACTGGCTGTAACACTTCTGATTCAGCCAAATTATTATTAATAATATACTTATAAGTAACTCTCAATTTATCTTCATTACTAAATGTATCTAAATTAACGCCAAGAGAACTATAAAAAACATTATCCTTTGACAAATAATTATATAATTGAATAATTGTATCTGTATAATTAGAATCCTTTGTAATATCCTCTTCTGCTGGTTTTTCAACCTCAACAACTTCTTCTTCGCTTTTATTATCAAACTTTATACCTAATGTCTTGGAAGTACCAAAGGCTCCACCAACGATACCAATAATAAAAAACAATAGGAAAAAGAATACATACTTTCTCTTGCTAGTTGTCTTTTTAACAACCTTCTTCTCCATAACAAATCACTCCAGTATCTTAATTAATTATAAAGAATTATCCAAAATATATCAATACTATTAGCCATTTATTTAATTAAAAAAAGGAGATTTTACACCCCTTTCTTTTCTTGTATCACATTTTTATCAAAGGACAATATTCGTCCAAACTTTTCCATAATAATCGACTTTCTTTAATTAAATCAATGCTTCTTAAATAACTCAATGGCAAGTCTCCCTTTTTACTATGCACTATTCTTAAATAAGAAACCTCGTCTTTTCCAACTTTATCTAATAAATAACCTTCTTCTCCCCTAGAACTCCATTCTTTTCTTTCCTTTATATCAAATCTCAAAACCTCTAATTCATAAGGATCCTTATTCCCATATAATAGTTTCATCCATTCCGGAATACATTTAAAATCATCAGTAAAATAGATAGCTTTCAAACTATCCCCAACATATTTGCTTCTCTCCCCACATAACGGCTTTAACCCGTCTTGACATATATCCTTCATAGCAAACGTGTTAGTAATATGATAAACAGGATGTGATACAGTAACAATACATTCCCTCGTTACCTCCATAGCTATATACCCCCATCAAATATAAATTTCTTTGTATTGTAACATCTATTACTAACAATCTCAATTTTTGATATTTAAACATTCTTTCTGCTTTTTTATAAATTCTTTTTTATTCTTCAATAATAATCTAATATCTACCAAGAACTTATCATAAATAGAATCTTTAAAATAGAACTTAGCATAACCATTAACCCCAAATTTATTATTTAAGGCATCATAAGCCCTATTAAACAATTCTTCATCACTAGCATTAGGATCTTTCTTTTTTCCGTAATAATACGATCTTTTTAAACATTGCTCAATTGAAGAATTACGAGAAGCAGAAGAAAGGATTTTTCCATAAATATTACGAGGATCTCTTTTATTATTAGCTCTCTGATCCTCAATCGCCTCTTTTATCACTTCTCTTTCCGCATCAGAAAAAAATATTTTCAAAAAATTATCTTTGTACATTATTTCTGCACTTATAAACTCATGTCCCTCTTCGTTATTATTCTTTCTTATATCATGAAAACATATTACAGTATATAATATATCTTCATTCACTTTTAGATTATTCTCTTTTATAATATGCTGACTTCGTTCTAAAACATATTCTACCCTATCTCTTCCATCTCCTATATAATTATTATCATAAAGCGGAATTATCTCTTCTTCTATATATTCTTTTAACTGTTTACTTACATTCATAAACTTCTCACTTTTCATCTTCATAATCATAATTCCACAAACCAAGTTTACCATTTATATAAATTGGTTTTATTTTTTTCACATTTTCTATTTTAAACCCATATCCTTCCCAATCATTCTTTTCTATAATGCCTTTATATACCAGAGGATTAGTAGGACCGACTCTTTTAACAAACTCTTCATCTACGTATTCTGTATCTGTAATCTGAGCCTTAGCAATAATACATCCCAAAGGATATTCAAAATTATATACTTTAAATCTCTCTAAAGCCTTTTTATCAACCGTCTTACCAGCATGTATTAAAATGTCCCCTCTATATTTTGTATTCCATGTTCTAAACTCGTATTTTTTTAACCCCTCTGCTATTAATGTTGCATAAGGCTGTTTAATTGTTATTACTTTCATACTAATTCACCATCCATTTATCATTTCATAACCATTATCTCTTTTCTTAGTTTAGCAGGTTTTAAAACAACAAAACCTTTCTTTTGTTCACCATTTAATAAGAGTATCATATCTTTTTCTATAGCATCATCAGAACACATAATATAACTAATATTATCCTTTAAAGAAATAATATTTATTATCCAATTACTTCCCTTATTATTCATTATTTGTCTAATAATACTATGATTAAGATCATTAATATCCCATATAGTTAATTGTCCAATAATCTTAGGAAGTTTATCATTTTCCTTTTGATATTTAATATCATTCACTATAGCTTCTTCAGTATTATTCAATATGGCTTCTTGACTTTCTTTAAAATAAATATCAGCATAATCTATTTCTCCTGTTAATTCCTGTAATCTCTTATATGCTCTTATATCCCTATCACTAGTTATATCAGCTGTAAAATTAAGAGTATTATCTAATATAGCAGCCATTAGTAATAACGCAATTTTTTTATCCATCTTTTGAAACATATTATATTGCTCATACTTTTCAACAATTATAGTTGCTACTGCACCTATACTTTCTATAATCGCCCTATCACCCAATTTACTATTCCAGTATTCTTCAAAACCTCTATGATGATCTATCAATTCAACAATTTTTTCTTCCTTTACAAATCTTGGAAAATACTCCTTATTAGACAAATCTAGAACAATAAAAGTATCTTCTTCACTAACAGTATAGTCATCCTTTATATAAGATGACTCTAATAAACTATTAGTTATACTGTAATTAAATAATGCATCAGTAACAAACATAGCTTCTTCACCACGCATCTTTAATAACTCTCTATAAGCTATACAACTAGCATAACCATCTATATCCACATAACTATTACCAACTGTTAATACTAACATACTCATTCCTCTTCATATCTTTATTGATTCGCCATAATTCTACTCATCAAAAGAAACAGCATAATTTAATTGTTCTTCTTGATTAATTTTCCAATCTTTGTTATACCACTCTAAAAATACATTCTTAAATCCTGCATTTTTTATCGCATCAATTGTTTCATATACACTGCAGTTTTCATTATAATTACTTATAACTACAGCCGGTTCATATTTATCCATAAAGAGCCTCCTATTTTATCTTTTTATACTTTGTAATATGTTCCCGAATAGCATTTGAATCTTTCAATATCAGAATTATTTCATTGCCTTCTTTAACCATTTCATATTCGTAAGTTATATAACCTATATCACCAATTTTAAATTTTATTTTATTATTTATAGTTTCATATGTTCCATGAGAATAACCACTACAATTCCATAAATCACATTTTAAATCTTCTTTTCTCCCTTGAGCCCAAGTATTTAGAGTAATTTCCATTTCTTTTTCCCCAGAACCTTCAACTAATTCATAATGACCAATCAAATCTTTATATTTAATATATCTATACCCATAATAACAAGATAAACTAATTAATATTAAACCAACAATACTAATCATTACTATATATATTTTTTTAATTTCTTTAGCCCTTTTATTTTTTTTCACATTTATCAACCTTTACTATTTACCAATATATTTTAAATAAGATTTTATTAAATCGATATCCATTAAATTATCCGGAACATCTTCTGGATAAAAAAATTTCAATCTTTTAGTTTCTGAATCACCCTTTAAACTAGAAGCATCTTTTAATGAGACATCTGCTAAATATAAAGAAGTATTATTATAGACAATATCACCATTTGGATAACAATTCTTTCTAGATTCTCCGGATAAAGTATCAATCAATACAATATCATTCAAATCTATTTTTAAACCTGTTTCTTCTGACGCTTCTTATCGCCGTTATTCTTAAATCTTCACCCAAATCTTGACATCCACCAGGCAAGCCCCACTTATTTCTGTCAGTTCTCTCTTGTAAAAGAATTTGCCCCTTTTCATTTCTTATAATGATAGCTGCACCTGTTTGAATAAAAGGTATATGACTTATTCTTTCATCAAGAGCCATTCTAAATAAAACTGGATACCCCCCACATTTTGAACTTAATTCAAGTAATTGTTTTTCACTCAATTTTAATATTAATTCAACAAATTCTTCATGAGTATATTCTCTCATATTTTTAAAAGTCATCTATATCACATCCACCATAATTATAGCATAGAAAAAAGCCAGTATAACTGACTTTCATAAACATTGATATAAATA
>CAMZBG010000042.1 GCA_947304495.1 uncultured Clostridia bacterium
TTTTATTATATGATTCTTTTAATGATTCATCATCTCTATCAAAAGAATAAGCATCCTTCATTATAAACTCTCTAACTCTAATTAAACCAAATCTTGGACGTGGTTCATCTCTAAATTTATCAGCTTGCTGATAAAGAGTAAAAGGCAAATCTTTATAACTTCTAACCATCGCTTTTGCGGCATATGTAAACAATTCTTCATGAGTAGGACCAAGAACTAAATGAGCTCCTTTCCGATCATGTAAGTTAAACATATCATCCCCAAATACTTCTACTCTACCACATTGCTCATACACTTCAGCAGGAATTAAAGAAGGCATCAATAGTTCTTGAGCTCCAGCCCTATTCATTTCTTCTCTTACAATTTGCTGTAATTTCTGATAGACTTTAAGACCCAAAGGTAGGTACATATAGATACCAGCTGCAACCTTTTTTATCATTCCTGATCTAACTAATAGATTACCAGAAACACTCTCCTCATCTTTTGAATTCTCTCTTAAAGTAAAAAAATAACTATTTCTTAGTTTCATATAATTAATCTCCTATAAAAAAAGATGATACCCAAGGAGTGCAAATGCACGGTACCATCCTAATATACTTTTTAACTTTAACGCAGCTATACGGAAATATTTTCATATTCAACTCCAGGGTAGGAATAACAATATTTTATTCTTAGTTTTCACCATCCACTAAGTCTCTATAAATAATTGATATTGTTATGTTTATCCCCTTCAACATCGCTCATAATATAGCACATATTAACGCTTAAGTCAATTAAGCGAAAATAAGTATAGCCATTATTATAATTATAGCTAATATACTAACTAATAAGATAAATCTATTTAGAAAAAAGTTCTTTCCCATATATACTTTTCCTACTGCAAAATAATGACTAATAATACCTGTTGAATTAGCAACAGCTAAAACATCATCCGCTTTACCGGGTATTACTTTAGCAACTTGATTCATAAAACTCTCACTTCTTGAAGAAAATCCTTCAATACCAAGCATTTCTTGCAAAAACCATTCTTCCTCTTCTGTTCTAGGACGATCAGATAAAAAGTTAATCTTCCTAGATTGTAAACCAACAATTGTTCTTCCAACCGCAAAAAAGATTAATCCCAAAATTACACAAACCATAGCTGTTATTCCTAAAAAATCCAAATTTCTATCTTTAATAATAATAGCCATTATTACCCAACAAACAGTAAATATTAAGGCCGACCAAAAAAAATCAATCCCCCACCGCGAAATCATAAATCCTATTTTTAATTTATTTCTCATTTTTTCTTCCATAATAACTACCTCAAATATATCATAACATAGATTATTAAAATAGTCGTAAAATAATTAACTATTCATTCCTTAAAGCATCAACTACAGATATCTTTGCTGCTTTTCTAGCTGGTATTAAACCAGAAATAATCGCAACTATTATACTAACAAGTAATAATGAAAGTGCATATCTATAATTAATATGTGCTAAATTACTAATCTTTACTAGTTTTTCTATCAATATATTAGTTGGAATTATTAGTAATCTTGCTATAACTATTCCAATTCCTCCCGCTAAAAAACCTTCTATTAACTTTTCTCCTAAAAATAATCTAGTTATATCTTTCTTAGCTGCTCCTATACTTCTTAAAATTCCTATTTCTTTAGTTCTTTCTAAAACACTTATATGCGTAACAATAGCTATCATGATACTAGATACTATTAAAGAAATTGCTACTAAAGCGATTAATATATAAGAAATTATATTTATTATTGCTGTAATTGTTTCTAGTAAAACATCTAAAATATCTGTATAACTTATTTTATCTTTATCTAATTGTTTTTCATTATATTCCTTAAGTACTCTTTTAATTTCTTTTTTAGCATCAAAACTATTAGGATATATTTCTATAGATTCAGGATTATCATAATCTATTCCCCCTAATGATAAAAGCCTATCATTATAAGTAATATTTTCAAATTTCCTATTAGTTAAAACATCTATTTCAGGATTATTTACTTGATCCATATATATATCACTCTTTTTATTGTTATCAACAACAAAATTAAGCAAATCCTTATTATATCCTACATAAGAACTATCTCCATTACCATCCTTAATAATTCCTACTATTCTTATACTAATAGAATCATCTATTATTTTTTTTATTCTATTTTCATCGTTTATCTTAAACCAACTATTATTTTTATCATAAAAAGAAGTATTAAGAACTAATTTAAATTCTTTATTTAATAATTCATTATAATCATATGAATTATTATCTAAAACTAGTTTATTATTACTTTGTTTTATTTGACGATTCAGTTCATTTATATCTTCTATATCTAAATAATACAATAAAGACATATTTATCTTATTATCTTTATCCACTACTAATACTAAATCATTATATTTTTTAGGATAACTACCAGCTAACAAATCATATCTATTTGTAATATTTATCTCTCTAAATATAGTATTACTATTAGTTCCTAAAACATTATTTGTAAATGTTTTAGAAGTAGGATTCACTTTATTATAATTAGTACTATATATATTTAATTCCAAATTGTAATTATAGTTTATATTACTATATTTTTTTATATCTATATTATCATCTAAATACTTCTTTAGTTTAATTAAATTATTATTCTTAAGTGCTAAGGTATCTACTACTTCATTACTATTAGAGATATCATCTTTAGTACATATTTTACCATCTTTACAGGTAATATCATCAGCACTTGAACTATCAATATTACTATAATTAATAGTTTGTTTATTAATCTCGATTGGATAATAAGAAAAAGTATTCTTTTCTTCTTTATTAATATATTCTTTAACTCCATTTGATAAACTAATTATTAAAGCAATACCTATTATACCAATCGAACCAGCTATTGAAACTAATAGTGTTCTTCTTTTTCTTAATCTCAAATTATTATATGACAATTTAATAGCTTCGCTTATACTTAACCTTCTTTTTTGACATTTAATCTTCTTGTTATTTATAACATTAGTTTTATATTCATTACTATCATAAGTAATAATACCATCTTTTATTCTTATTATTCTATCAGCATATTTTTTAGCTAATTCTTCACTATGAGTAACCATTATCACTAGTTTATTTTTTGATACTCCTTTTAACAATTTCATTATTTCCATACCATTTTTAGAATCTAAAGCCCCTGTAGGTTCATCACACAATAATACCTCCGGATCTTTAACCAAAGCCCGAGCTATTGCAACCCGTTGTTTTTCTCCTCCTGACAAATCTTTAACATTCCTTTTAGCTAGTCTCTTTATTCCAAGTACCTCTAAGATTTCCAAACATACCCTATTTTTATCCATTCTCTTTCTATATAATAATGAGCTTTTTACATTTTCTAATACATTTAAATGTTCTATCAAATTATACCCTTGGAATATAAATCCCAACTTTTTTTCCCTATAATTATCCCAATCTCTATCTTTGTAATTAACAGCATTTATCCCTTTTATAAACAACTCTCCAGAATCATACCTATCTAAACCACCGATAATATTTAACAAAGTTGACTTACCACTACCAGATTCTCCTAGAATTGCTACAAATTCTCTCTCCCTAAAATCTAGACTTATACTATCTAATGCTATATTATTACCATACTTTTTGCTAATATTTCTTAAACTTATCATCTCTTACCTTTCTAGTTATCCCTTCACTATATATATTAGCAATTAATAATTAATTTCCTTTTTATCAAAAAAAGAGTAACGCTTAATCGTTACTCTCCCATCTTGCATATATACCACAAGGTAGTAATAATTCGTTTTTACATCTAATACCAATCTCATCGCTAGATATAATACCCTTATACTTTCTATTAACAGTTAATGACAAGACATTTTCTAGAATAGTTTTTGATATTCCAGTAGTATAAGAATTAATTAAAAACATAATCGGCTCTTCACTTAATAATTCGCTACACAATTCTACCAGCTCATATAGATTCTTTTCTAAAGACCATACTTCTCCATTAGATCCCCTCCCAAACGAAGGAGGATCCATAATTATAATATCGTATTTATTCCCTCTTCTAATTTCTCTTTTTACAAACTTAATACAATCATCTACTAAAAATCTTATTGGTCTGTCAGATAATCCCGAGCTTTCAACATTTTCTTTGGCCCAATCCACCATTCCTCTAGATGAATCAACATGAACGACCTCAGCTCCCGCAGATAAAGCCGCTACAGATGCAGCACCTGTATAAGCAAACAGATTTAAAACCTTAACTTTTCTATTAGCCTTCTTTATTTTATCATAAATAACATTCCAGTTATAAGCCTGCTCAGGAAACAAGCCAGTATGCTTAAACCCCATAAGTTTTATATTAAATACCCAATCACGATATCTAACTTGCCATCTATCAGGAAGATTAGCTGTTTTTACTTCCCAGCTTCCTCCCCCTTTATTACTTCTATGATATATGGCATCAACCTTACCCAAATCTATGCTCTTATCCCATATTACTTGCGGATCGGGGCGATACAAAATAGTTTTATCCCATCTCTCAAGTTTCATGCCATTACCTAAATCAAGCAATTCATAATCTTTAAAATCATCAACTAATTTCATTTCAAACACCTAACAAAGATTATACAAGAAAAAATGTTGTTTTGTAAACAACACTTATATTAAACTTTTTACAACCGGATCAATTATTTCCAATATTCCGTCTATAAAAAGAAGAAATCCCATCATTATCATTCTTACTTCTTCACTATATCTTAAATTAATACTAGTCAGTATTCCACTTATTATAAAAAATACTAGCATCACAAGACTTATTTTCCACATTCTATCTCTTCTATCATTATAATAATCACTTTTTTTGAACTTAATAATCGCTTCCAAAGCTACCCATGTAAGAATACAAATACTCAATACCTTGGGCCTACTAATATCAAATTTAATCATAAGTATTACAAACGATATATATGCTCCCAGATTAAATAATCCTGTATAGTCTTTACTTTTTTTATTAATTAAAAACTGGCCCAAAGATACCACACCTAATATACTAAACATCACAATATTAATCAATTTCAAATTATTGATATGATATAAAGGAAATAATAAATATAATACACCAATTAATAAAACTATGACCCCTATTAAGCTATCAACTATTTGTTTCTTTTTCATATATACCACCTATATTCTATCCCAATTAACTATCTTCTAGCAATAACTTTTCCAACATTTTTACCGCGCCATCATTTTCAACTGAATCTGCTATATAAGTTGCCACTTCTTTTAGTTTAAAGTTAGCATTCCCAACAGCAATAGATGTCCCGGCCACATCAAACATACATACATCATCATACCCATTACCTACTGCTATTACATCATCAGCACTAATCTTCAAATAATCTAAAAGCTCAACTAAGCCAGTACTTTTAGCTGTGTTCTCCAAAACTATATCGTGATAATATTCCTTATTCTTCATCCTCTTTTCTTCAATCAAACTATTAGAAGAATGAACAACCTTCAAACTAGGAAACTTTTCTTTAAACATATTAGGAATAACTAACATTCTATCATAATTATCAGAGAGTATAACCAATTGATTAATAGAATTATTTCTTAATACTAAATCTATATCATTAAAATACTCAACTGGTTCATTATTATACTTATATTCTTTTTTATTAATAAATCTATTTCCTAAAGAATTCAATATCAATGTTATTTCTAATTCTTGACAATAATTATATACCTTCTTTACAATTTCAAGAGGAATAGCTTGTTGAAAAATAACAATATCATTTACATAGTCATATACCTCTGCCCCATTAGAACTTATTATGTAATTCGATAAATTAGCTTCTTTAGCCTTATCTATTGCGTATTTAGAACTTCTACCAGTATCTACTACTACTAGTATCCCTTTTTCTTTTAAACGAGTCATTACTTCTTTAGCATAAGAAGTAACCATACCATTGGAAGGAACTAAAGTATCATCGATGTCAATAAAAACACATTTTGCTTTCATCTTCCCCACCTTCTTTACTATTATTATCACATATAATAACAGCGTTGTCGTTCTTTTATTTCTTTATTTACGTAAATTTCCTTTTCTTCTCCAAATAATTAACTAATAACATAAATACTAATCCCAAATAAGAAAAAAACACTGACATTAATCTATATTTAATATCATAATTAATAGTAATACTATGTTTCCCCTTAGTTATCGGCACACCAATATAGTCAACATTAACTTTTTCATATTTAACTATCTCCCCATCTATTCTTATTTCATAACCATGATTATATGGAATATTAATAACAAAGTAACCATCTCCAGCCACTTGAATATCACCAGATATTCTCCCATTATCATTTTTTACAAAGAATTCATCTAAACTCATCTTATTATTTAAAATTCTTCCATAATCTAGACTATATATCTTTATATTCTTTATTTTATAATTCCCTTCACTAATATTAATAACCAACTCTTTTAGGTTATTATCACTAATAGTATAAGAATACTGTTCTTCCTTGCAATCAATATACTTAACAACATTATTAATCTTAATACTACCACCATCACAATTATTACTACTAGCAATAAACTCTATATACATTATTTTATTCCAATCAACTTTATTTAACTTATAAACAAACTTAGTATTATTATTCACCTTTATATCATAATGATCCACAGGTATTTTCACTTCATCCACATACGATACATATTCATTTTTACTATGAGAATCCGTAACAATCGTACTTAACATCACCTCTTGTTTAGCCAAGCCATTTAATTGTTCATAATCTTCATAACTCATAATACTATTTGTAGCATATCCCCTATATAATACATCGTCATTTTTATAAAATACCTTACCATTTTTATCCATATTTTTCCTAAAACCAATAATATTCTTATCACTTATATTATTTCCCATTAACATCTGATATAAAGTATTATAGTCATTTACATTATATTCAAAACTATTAATAAAATCTTTATTATACAATTCTATATCTGAAACATCATACCAAGTATAAATAAATGTAAAAGCCAAAACTATTAATAAACATTTCTTATTCTTAGTATCTTTATATAAGAACATACTAAATAAC
>CAMZBG010000043.1 GCA_947304495.1 uncultured Clostridia bacterium
TCAGTTGTTTCTGCTTGTGGATCAGTAGTTAACCTTCCTACCAATATCACTTGATTTAACATTCCATCCCTCCTTTCGCCAACCATCCTAGCAAAATCTAAAAGCTATTACAAACAGGAAAAAAAACAGATTAATATTTATTTTCTTATCAAAAAAACAATATATATAATACCCACTTCTTTTTTAAGCCATTTAAAAAGCCCAAAAAACTATTTTGAGCTCTTTTTATACTTTTTTAGACTTTTATAATTTTTTTATTTAAAACAATATGGTTGTCCAGCCCCAAAAGCCACATCATCTTCTTCATCTCCAAAGCCGAAATTATCAAAAGGTAAAGTAAAACCATTGATTGGAAAATACTCTTTATACATTTTGGATGATAATTCTGTCGGAGATATCTCGATTAAAGTTCGCAAAGTCTTATCATACTTATAATACTTTGTTCCCTCTTCTTGATATATATTTCCACCATTTTTACTATTTATCACAACTACAACCTCCCAATCGAAATCATCATGCATATCAAAATATGGTCCCATATATAAAGATTTATTTTTTATACGCCTTTTAATAAAATAAACGCTAAACCTTTCCTTGCGTAATCTCCGTTCCTCTTCCTTAAACATGTTTTTCCCAGACGTCAAAACCGAAGAAAGAAATTCAACGTTACTAAACGGCGATTTAGCCAAAGCATTACCAAAAATAATAAACCTATCATCGAAAGTTCTATTAGCATAATGTTTAATAAACGCATCCCTAGTCTGCGCATCCCTTATATATTTAGCATTAATTTCTTTCGGAACCATTTTTTTCTTCCTTAAACTATCAAAGAATTCTTTATATACCCTCCTGACTCTATTATTAAAATCTTTTACTGTTTCATCATCATTATTAATACAATTTAAACCTACTAATTTCGTAAAGGTTTTCACATTATATAAATCATTTAATCCTCCTAGTGTTGATATAGAAGTATCGGCTTCAACAACATATTCTCCTGATTTAAAGACTAAAAGGCGATGCGAACAACCATACCCGCGGTCCATCCACTCAAATGGTTTTAAAACATCTCCTATTGGTGCGATTATACAAGAATCTATGCCCAAAAATTCTTTATATAGAATCTGCAACAACAAACTAGTTCTATAACACTCAGTATCCTTAAAATCCCTATTTAACATAGAAATATCTGCTTGAGGATCTGGAAAAACACTATTATAAAGAATTATATCATCATAAAGAATAAATCTTATTGAAAAGTGCAACTCATAACAAGTCTTAATATAAATATATATTGCTTTATCAATATTATCATAATTAATAGGAATTTCATTCAATATACAGTTTAAAACATCTTTGTCCACCACTAAAGAACCAAATTGAGAATTCTCTTTTAATGGACGAATAAGATTAATTGCAGATGCATATTTATTTAAAGCTTTCCACCCAAGCAAGTTCTCCATAATTATCACTTCCCCCAAAAAAATATTAGGCATATAATATCATACACCTAATAACAACACAAATATTACTCTTTTAATAATCTATTCAGCTCTACTGCATATTCCATTGGTAATTCTTTTTTAAAATCACTAATAAATCCCATAATTAATAATTCTTTAGCAGCATTTTCACTTAACCCCTTACTAGTTAAATAAAACATCTTTTCTTGAGAAACTTTAGATATTGTCGCCTCATGTTCCAAAATTGAAGAAGAATTACCAACTATATTTTTAGGAAAAGTATCACTTTTACTAATACCATCTAAAATTATTGTATCACACTTAACACTAGCTTTTGAATTTAACGCTTTCTTAGTTATTTTAGTAGTTCCCCTATAATTACTAATTCCTCCACCTTCCGCAATTGATTTACTTACTATATTACTTCTCGTATTTGGTGCTAAATGAATCATCTTAGCTCCAGCATCTAAATATTGTCCCTCTTTAGCATAAGCTATAGATATTGAATTACCTGTTGCTCCATCTCCAGCTAATATACAAGAAGGATATTTCATAGTAACTTTACTTCCTATATTCCCATCTACCCATTCCATAATTCCATTATCATAAACAATAGCTCTTTTAGTTACTAAATTATACACATCAGTGGACCAATTTTGAATAGTAGAATAACGACAATGAGCCCCATCTTTAACAAATATTTCTACTACACCAGCGTGAAGAGAAGCAATACTATACTGAGTAGCAGTACACCCTTCTATATAAGACAAATCAGCTCCTTCATCAACAATAATAATTGTTCTTTCAAATTGCCCTAAAGACTCCGTCTCAATCCTAAAATAACTTTGTAAAGGCTTATCTACTTTTACACCTTTAGGAACATATATAAAAGATCCACCACTCCATACTGCTCCATTTAATGCAGTATACTTATTTTCATCATACTTAACTAAACTATTAAAATATTCTTTAAACAAATCCGGATATCTCTTCAAAGCTTCATCAGTAGAAGTAAAAATTACTCCTTCTTCAACCTTTTGATTATGATATACTACTTCGGATTCAAATTGATTAGTAACTCCTCCAAGATATTTTTCTTCAGCTTCAATAACTCCGAGTTTATCAAAACTATTTCTAATACTACAATTAACTCTTTTCCAATCATTTGTTATTTTATCGACATCCGACTTATAATAATTAATTTTCGAAAAATCTATATCTATCTTAGGTCCAAAATCAGGATTGTCTAATTCCAAAAACTTTTTATAAGAGTTTAATCTAAATTCTAACATCCACTCTGGCTCATTCTTTTTCTTAGATAATTCCCTGATAAATTTTTCATTTAATTCCTTTTTCATGACAATCACAATGGTATTATAACATCATAATTTATATTTTAAAACAGATTATTTTATGCTATCATATATTTTATAAGAAGGTAGATAGTATGAACAACAATTACCAAGAATTTGACTGGGATGGATACTTTAAAAGACTTGAAGATGCCATCAATAATGATACCCTCGAAATAGACGCAGCTATAAGTGAGCTAGACAAATATTTAACTAATTTAGAACTCAATGGAAATCTAACCGCAACTGATAATTGGATTATTGCTGAAGGAAGAAGAATATGCGAAGAATACAACAATAAAACAAAAGGCAGAGGAGAAGCTAGAACATTTTTGCCCGCTGGAGTTTCTAAATCGAAAGTAGAAGAATATCAAAATTCAAGTGGTTATCTAAATTTAGTTTCAATATTTGTTACAATAGCAGCAATATTGATAGGATTAAGCATATTTGTTCTTTACTTAATAAATGGATAAAAAAGGTATCACTCTTGTGATACCTTATTTAATCCTAACATTTGAATATCTTTAATAATATACTTAACAGTTTCATCAATAAATTTAACTATATCATAGGTATCAAAAATAAAGGTTTTTTCTTCTTTACTTTCTTCAATTATAATCCCCATCTTTTCAACTATAATAGGTAATTTGTCCATCGGTATTTCTATTATTTTACTAGTAGGATATTTAAACTCTTCATAAAACAACTCCAAGGATAATCCATATTTATCAATTAAGTCTATATTTATATTAGTATAGTCATCATATATCAGCCTTACTAAAGCCGATTCTGTAATATCTTTTCTACCACTTTCTATAGCATATCTTTCTATATAATTATATATATAATCTCTAAACCAATACTTATCTGTTAGTAAATGAATAAAATATCCCATTTCAAACGGCTTTACTAATTCATCTTTATATTTATTAAGAAATCTATCTATATTAGGAATATTATCTTCATTAGAATGATCTAAAAAATGACTTATCTCCTTAGTTTGCCCTATCTGCTTAGATAAGTCAGGAGCAATTGTTCCTAAAAACAACAATTTTTCATCCATACCTAATACTTTATTAACTTCTTTTGCAACACACAAATGAATAATTGCTGACGCCATATAATAATCACCTACTATACGATTATATCATTTTATTCTAATAAATTCTATTTAAACAACATCATTATCACTAATTGCTATATTAGATTTACTATTTTTCTTTTTTCCCCTACAAATGTTAGCTATATACATCATACTTTTACTAAACTCATCAACAAATAGTTGCAATTTATCTTCACTACTAAAATATACATCTAAAGAACTACTAATTTCCGTAATATATCTATTAATAATATCTTTGATACTACTAAAACTATTTCCATCGTATACGGCCTCAAGAGGATTACTACCTTCCACACTCTTTAAAGATATAAAACTATTTATTATTTTTAAATTATCTTCATTATGAATTTTATTAACTTCTAATTTCCCCAAAACTCTATAATAAGCCACTTCCGCTACACTATCAAAAAAATCATTATATTCTAAATCCCCTATTTTATAAAAACTAACACCATAATATTTGTTCTCCAAACATGCGCTAGATACAATTGGTTTATCAAAAGTATTAACTATCGCCTCGTATTCTTTTCCCATTTCATCTAAAATCTCCATTTTTAAATATAAAGATTCTTTATTCGCCAATAGAATTGTTCTCTCATGATTCGTCGTTTCCCATTTATTAATCATATTATAACTAACATTGTTTTCTATACATTTAATTATATATTTAGCTAAGAATTCTAATGATTTTTCAGCACCATCAGTTCCAATATAAATAGCAATATTATCCTCATCACCATTAATCATAAACAAATTATTATCAGCACTACCTATATTAGCATTATAAATATCTGTAGAATTAACAAGAAATACTAAAAAATGATATAGAACATCACTCATTTCTAACTTTCTAATAACAATATCTTCCTCTATACCTTTATTAACATACTCTATAAAAGAAACGATTGCATCTTCTTCTATATCATCTATTCTAGTCATATCATCTATACTAAGTGTATTAATATACAACGGATTTATATCTTGTGTCCCATAATTATTTATTTTATCTAAATAAATAGTTATTATCTTTTTAATAAGTTTAGCTTGAATATTTGTATAATCCACTTCTTTACATTTATTCTTATTATAATAATTAGGAATCACCAAATATCTTATATTAAAATTACAATTATGATATTTTTGAAACAAATAGGCTATCAACAACACCTTATTATCAAGAGGATTACTAGCATTCTTAATTAAAGAGTTATCTTTATGATTATCCTTGTAGCTTTTTTCTATTTCTTCTCGTAGATTAATATCATATATTCTAGAAACCAAAGCCAAAACATTTAATATTTCGCTCTTATCATCATTGGTATATTCATCTTTATTTAAAATATAGTTACTAATAGCTTCATTTATACTATTTTTTCCATTTATAATATAATTAAACTTTTTACACATTTTTTTAGTATCTTTAGCTAAAGCACTTGCTCTTTCTTCGACATCAGCAAAGTATTCTAATTTACACCTTACTCTAACTCTATCTATCTCTTCCTTTGATTTATCTTCTAAATAACACTTAACTAGCTCCTTAAACACATCCTCAGGATGCATCAATTCAGTTACATAATCTTTTAGTTCATCCCTTAAATTAATGCCATATATTCTACAAAGACTACTGAGGATTTCCAAGTATACTTTTTTATCTTCTTCGTCCATATCATCCTTTATCTTTATATACCTATTAATCATTTCATAAGTATCTTTTTTCAAACCTCTACAATTAAACTCATTCAACTTTTCTTTAAGTTTACTAGTATACTCCTTTGCAGCTATATCTATTTTTTCATAATCGACATTATTTTTTTTTGCTTCCTTTATAATCTTTTTATAATAAGACTTATTAAAATGGTTTAAATAATATATACAAAATCTATTAAAATAATCTTTCATGCCAACCATCACCATATTATAAGTATATCAAAAAAAACGACTTATTTTAAGCCGTCTTTTACAATTTTTTTGACTTTACCAATTAGTTCTTTAATACCAATTTCTTCTATAACTCCAGTCTTTCTATACTTTAATTCTACAAGCCCTTCACCAATCTTTTTACCTACAACAACTCTTAAAGGGATACCTATTAATTCCATATCTTTAAACTTTACCCCTGCTCTTTCATCGCGATTATCATATAAAACTTCAATTCCTTCAACTAACAATTCATTATAAACAAACTCTGCACAATTCGTCTGATCTTCATTTTTCATATCAATCTGTACTAAAGCTACTTGATATGGAGCAATACTCATCGGCAATATCATCCCATTCTCATCATTATTCTGCTCTATTATAGATGCTAATACTCTACCTACACCAATACCATAACATCCCATGGTTGGCACCTGTTCTTTACCATCCTCATCTAAATATGTCAATCCCAATTCTTCAGCATAATGCTTACCAAGCTTAAATGTATTGCCTATTTCTATTCCTTTTTTAAAATATAGTCTACCTCCACATTGAGGACATATATCACCCTCAACAACAGTTGCTATATCTCCAACTATATCATAATTGATATCTTCAAAATTACAATTGATATAATGATATCCTTCTTTATTAGCTCCACAGCAAAAATTTTTCATATGCTTTATTTCTTCATCAATTATTATTTTTGCTCCTCTTAATCCTACTGGCCCAGTATAACCAGGCACCGCATTAGATTGCGCAATCAATTCATCATTAGCAAAACCAATTTCTTTTCCACCTAATAATTTTAACACTTTATCTTCATTTAATTCCCTATCACCTCTAATAAAGCAGACAGTTAATTTATTATCAACATTCATCAAAAGCGCCTTAACACTTTTCTTAACATCCATTTTTAGATATTCACAAACTTCATCAATAGTTTTAGTATTGGGTGTCTCAACCATTTCAATTTTATTTTTCTTTTCTTTATTATCACTATACTTTTTAGTACTTACCTCTAAATTAGAAGCATAATCACATTTATCACATAATACTAATGTATCTTCTCCTCGCTCTGTAATAGCTTGAAATTCTTCTGATAAATCTCCTCCCATTGCTCCAACTGAAGCGTTAACTATTTTATAATCAATATCTAATCTATCAAAAATATGTTTATAAGCATTAAACATTTTA
>CAMZBG010000044.1 GCA_947304495.1 uncultured Clostridia bacterium
TTCTAATTTAAATACAGATTTTACCGACAAGGAAATAGAACAATTAAATCAAATATTTAAGGCATTAAACTATGGGGGTGAAATAAATGCTTGAATTTAATCAAGAACATAAGGCGGCAGATTTATCTGCAATAAAATCCAAAACTGAAAAAGTAAAAAATGCTGGGAAAGTAATGTTGTGTGGTATAACATTATCGGCAGTATTACTTTTAAGTGGATGTTCTAATTCAAATACTAATACTGATGTGCAATCTAATGCAGTTGAGCCAACTGTTGAGCCAACTATTACATCATCTGCAATTATAATGGAAAACGGCAATGCTATGATTGTTGATTTGCAATCATATCAAAAATATATCGAAGAACGTGGTGCAATGCACTATGAAACATTTGCTGAGGATAGAACGTGGATTTTATACACTTCAACTGGCGATAAAATACTTGTTGATTTTGATTCAGTTAAATTTATTGAAGGTGAAGATTCACACGAAAAAGCTGAAACTATTGCTCAAAGTCTAATAAGTGAAAATGGTCAAATTACTTGTTATGATGAAGTTCAATCTTATGGAAAAACAAGATAATTAAATTATAACAATATTAGTGAGTGATATTTATATCATTCGTACTTGTGAAAAGTTGTAGATATCTACGACACCTGCACCATTAAAGAATATAATCGAGCTAATCGAACTTTAAATATATGAACAATCTGCAAAAAAGATTGTTTTTTCTTTTCTAATCAGTATTTTGATATATATGTCAAAATACATTAAAACAAGCAACTTTAATAAACTTCCGACCATAGTTATGACTAAATTTTGCCCTTACTTTTTTACAGACAAAAAAGCATATAAAATATTGAATTTTGTGAATAATATGCTATAATACATAACAAGCAAAGGAGAATTTATGAAAGATTTATATAAAATGCTAGAAAAAAGAGAAGAATCAATTAGTAATAGTAAGGATAATCAAAATCAAACATTAAATTCTACAAACATATTATCTCAAATAGTTAATACATTTATTGAAAATCTTTTAAGTGAATTTAGAGTATATGATGCTTATAAAATATGGGATAGTTATCGTGTTAATAGAGTATTTAGAATTACAATATATGCTTATAACGATAAAGAACCAAAATTAAGCGGAGGAACAACTAATATTTCTATTTATTTGCCAAAAGATAATTACGAAGAATTAATGCATAAAGTAGATAATTTCTTTGCTATTTATTTTGGGGCAACTATAAGGCCTAGTAAATATCAATTCTTTGAAAATGTTAGAAGTATAGAATATATATCATTTTCTGCCAATTTAGCTGCATTATCACATGTAAGTTCATTAATAACACAATGTAATGAATCAAATAAAGTCGAATATGCATTTGATTCATTATATACCCAATTATATGATACTGTTCATGCTAAATTCTTTGAAGAAGAGTTTTTGGATAAATATATTGTAGAAGTTATTAAAAGATATATTATTGATATAGATAATAAAAATATTGATGAATTAAAAGAAAATAATTATCCGATATATAATCATCCACGCTATAGTATTGGTATAAATTGTAGTAACGAAAGTCATAATAGAAAAAATTTAACTATATTAAACCAAGAATTAAAAATTGCTTTGATTGGTTATATTAAAGAATTTATGGAGTTTTATAATTTAGGTACTGTTAGATTGGTACGTACAAGTTTATATGGAATAAATTCTCATCCAGACGATGCAGATTATTATGTAGTTGAATTTGATACTACTATAAAGAATTTAATAACTGCATATTACATGGAAAAACAGAGAATAGAACAATATCTTACAACAGAGGCATATCAATATCAAAAAAACAAAAAAACAAATAATTAACTCTTTTAAGAATATAATCGAACTTTTTGTTTAAGGTTCGATTTTTTCTTTGTCTACGGATAAATATAATTGGAGAACAAATATATTTGAAGACAATATAGATAAAACAATCAATAAATTTAGTAACTAATTAATATTATTATAAAAATCAATTCATTATAGAATTGATTTTTTATTATTTAACACTATTACTATTTTTCTTAAATTCTAGTAATCTCTTCTTTAAATTATAAAATACAACATTATGTGGTAGACTATCGCAAACATCACTATCATCATTAGTAGTTAACCTTTCACTTAATGATGTAATTAAATTAATTAAATCATCAATATTGGAATCAGATATATTTTGCATCATCATTTGACTAAGACATCTAGCAAAAAACAAATCTAACGTTAAATAACTAATTTCATTTTGATTTCTCATAATATAATATAAATGATTACCAATATTTACTATTGGTTGATAGTCATTTAGAAAAGTATTTCTTGAAATATCCTGGTATTGTTTATTAAATACTTCAAAAACTTCCTCAGCATCTATATAAGTTGCTTGAAAAGTAGCTTTATCTCCTAGTAATGTTGTCAATATTTTACCATATCCCATAATATGCATATATCCCATATTCCAAACATTTATATAATTTCCATCACTACCAAATGATAATTTAATTGGAGGATAATCTTGGATAGGGAAGAATCCCATTGATTCTACTTCTTGTAATAATTCATCTATTAATTCAAAACATGGATTATTATACTTATCTTTTACAATTCCTGTACTATATCTTTCACCATATCCATCCAATAATTGATCAGGAGAAATAATCATATCCGAATACTTTCCATTACCAATATGCCTAAGATTATTTATAAGCTTCTTATAAAGATAGTCTGGTGATATTGTCATAGATATACAGGTTATCATTAATGATTTAATCTCATCATCTAAATCTGTAAGATTATTTATAATTTTTAATATTCTACAGTATTCTGTAGGTAATTTAGCTTGATAACCACCGATAATTCTAGTTTTTAAAGCATGACCAAGTTCATGATCAAAAGATGTAGCAATAGCTGTCTTTAAAAAAGTATTTTTTATTTCTTCAGTTACATCTTCATTTGTAGCTAAAGTTAAAGCTATGACATTTTCTGCAATTGTAATTATTCTATAGCGCCAATTATAGTCGCCCATATCTCCAATATCTTTGTCTACACGTTCAATATATCTAAGACCTTGAAATAATCTATTTAATAAAAAATCTTCCAGTTTATAATAACCATTACTACTTTTAATAATAAAGTTTCTATCAGTATCTTCATTAACTAACACTAAAGGATAATAATTAATATATTTTTTATATCGATTTATAATACCATTTCTAATATAACTTCTCGTTACCTCATCATTAATATCTAATGTATCAAAAAAACAATTCAAAAAATCATTTATTTTTTCAATTGGCGCCATAACATCCCCCTTAGTGGCATATTATAGCACAAAATCCTTATTTTTACTACATATGAGTAATAAAAAAAAGCGAGCTTCCTCGCTAATTCCTAAAAAGAAAATCTATGTGGTAATAAATCATCTATCGTATATGTAACAACATCACCATTATCATATAAAATAAATTTAAAGTCCTTATCGACGAATTCACTTATAAATTGTCTACAATAACCACATGGCATACATTTTACTGTTGGTTCTTCTCCTATAGGTGCTCCTACTATTGTAATTGATTCAAATTCTCTTTTACCATCTGATAGTGCTTTTGCAAAGGCTGTTCTTTCAGCACATATTCCTTGAATACCATGATTTTCAATGTTGCAGCCTAAATATGTAGTACCATCTTTACATCTTAAACAAGCTCCTACATAAAATTTACCATAAGGTGAATGGGCATTTAATCTAGCTTTTTTAGCTAATTCAATATCTTCATTATACATAATTACCTCCTAAAAAATAACTTTCATAAATATTATACCATTATTTTGAATTATATTTAAAATAAAATAAAAATCTATGATATACTTAAAGTGCATTGGAGATGAAAATAATGAAAGATTGCTTTTTTTGTGGAATAATTAACACCAAGAACTATGTGTTAGAAAATGAACTTGCAATAGCCAAATTTGATAACTTTCCAGTAAATAAAGGACATCTAGAAGTTATTCCTAAAAGGCACGTTAAGGATTGGTGGGAGACTACTCTTGAAGAAAGAATAGCTATATTTAATCTTTTAGATGAAGCTAAAAAAATGGTTGATGATAAATATCATCCAGATGGCTATAATATTGGTATGAATCTAGGAGAAACAGCAGGCCAAAGTATTATGCACTTACATGTTCATTTAATTCCAAGATATAATGGTGACGTTCCTAATCCTAGAGGTGGTGTAAGAGGCGTAATTCCTGGGAAACAGAATTATTAAATAATATGATATAATTAATATGGGTGATAAATAATGGAAAAAACTTTAAACCAAATACAAAAAGAAGTTGACGAGTGGGCACATCAATTTGAAAAGCCATACTTTAGTCAATTATCAATGATAGCGACAATGGCAGAAGAACTAGGTGAAGTTGCAAGAGTAGTAAACATATTATATGGCGATAAAAATAAGAAAGATTCTGAATCACTCAAAAGCCTAGAAGAAGAACTTGGAGATTTAATGTTTACAATTATTTGTCTTGCTAATTCAGAAGGTATTTCACTAGGTGATGCTCATGAAGCAAAAATGTCTAAATTATATGGTAGAGATAATAACAGATTTCCACGAATAAATAGGTAATCTAGATAAAATGTGGTATAACCAATTAGGAGGTTTGGTATAATGGAAAAAATTAGTTTAAATTATGCACAGAGTATCTGTGCAGCAAGAGTATTTTTAAATACCTTTGGTCTTATTTTAGAAGATGTAAATGAAATTGATGCCTCATCTAAAATCGGCATATTCGATTCAAATACGAATAGAGTAGGTGAATTACATTTTGAAGATATGAAAGTCTTAATTTCAGCTGAATATTATGACAATGCTAGTTTGGTAGCTAGCTATTTCATCCCCACAATCTATTTAAGTTATAATATCCATAAATGGACAAGTGATATTGACTTTAGCTGTTCATTAGGATCAAAATTTAATATATGTGGTCGCTTCCCAATCGAAAGCTTCATTAACGATAATATGGAATTTAGTTGTTATTGTCATCCATCTTTAGAATATACAATTCCTGGTAAAGAAGTTACTAGTATTGGAATACTAAATGATGATGGTATATTTAAAGCTGATACTAAAATTGGTGATTATCATGAAGAAATAAATGTAAATCCTATGGCTATATTTGGAAAAAGTATTAGCCATATAATAACAGTTGGACCATACAATAATGGAAAAGACCATTGGCCTTATTATCGAGAATTTAGTGTTACTGCTCAAAATAATGCAGAATCTAATGAAGGAGAATTAGTCGTATCAACAACTGAAACAGCTAATAGTATTGATCTTTTACATCAAAGTAAAGTAGTTAAAATGATATCTAGTCCAGAATCAAGAGAAACATTAGATTTTAAATCATTATTAGCCTTTAATCCCAGACTTCATCAAAGCATATCTAGACTAAGTAATAATTTAACCTTATGGGGTAGCCCAATACTAGATTATATGCTAAGCAATCTAAATGATTATCTTGATGATACAGCTTTTTATTTTTTATTAGGTATTGACAAAACAACTGTACCTTACCAAAATGGGGCTAATAATATAAGTGATGCCTACTTTGGAACTGCTCAAAATAAAGAATTCTTAACTAAGCAACAAAAAGCCTTGATAAGAGGCAATAATAATTAAAATAGATTATGAAAACGATTATTAAAAAATAATCGTTTTTTAATTATTAAAGTGTCAAGAAAACGTTCAAAAATGTAAATTCTATTTACATAAAAACAATAGTATGATATATATAAATTATAGATAGTAAGCATATAAAACAACTAAAGGAGGTCAAAATGGCTAAATATACTGGCACAGGTAAATATGGCGGTTATTCCTTGGGACAAGTTTATAAAGTAGGCGACACCGAAGTATATGTCTATTTACCTAAAAATATTGGCAGCAATTCCGTTATTAATGGAACAATACACTTCCCTGGACAAGGAGGTTATTTACAAGGATGTGAATGCGGCGGGATTTCCAATTATTATGGATCAACAAACGATATTCCTAACGCATATATTGCTGTAAAAAAATGCAGTGGTATTAGTGAGGCTCGTTTAAATGAAGTTCTTGAATGCATTAAAAAACAACAAGGAATAGAGATTAACGTAACGGATTATAGTGGCTTTAGTGCTGGTGGCGGATTTATCTTGGATAGTTTTTCCCAACATCTATCGAAAAACCCTGATGCTCCTCAGACTGGTTTGACGTTATATGATCCGTATCATACTTTTCCAAGAAATTGGAGGCAACAAGGTCGATATTTTACAGAAGACTCTAGCAAGAGTTATAAAGACTATAATCCAACATTAATGAAACAAATGCAAGAAAATGGATCATATGTTAGAGTTTTTGCACCGAACAATCACATAAATGATTTCGCTGGAACAAGGTTTTTTAATAGTGCAGCAAGAAATAGCATACCGACAGTTATTATATCAAGCAATGCAAAACATAACCAATTTTTAAAAACAACTACTGAAGATGGCTGGATGTCATATTTTAATGGTATGATTTCTATAGATCAGGTAAAAAATGCACATAATTATAAAATAACTATTCCAAAAGTTGAAGGAGGAACAAAAGTAACTTGGCACACATATAAGTTGGCAGATTTACAACGAGCAAGCACTAATCCTAATAGTTGCAGCCAAGATTTATTGGATGCTTTAAATGCCCTTGAAGCAAATAGAGTTAATATTAATTTTGACTACCTATCTGAAATTGGAGA
>CAMZBG010000045.1 GCA_947304495.1 uncultured Clostridia bacterium
ATTTTATATTGCCATAAGGCTGTCATTATATCCGTATAAGATAAATCTCCACCTATATGAATAGCCTCTTTATTTGCTAATTCAATTAGTTTTAAACGTATTTGATAAGCTTTTTCTTCTAATTCTTTTATTTTCATCTTATCCCTCATTAATTACCTTAATAATATGTTTAGCCATATAATCTAACATTGTCTTAGTCATTCCAGGATATACTCCCACCCAAAAAGTATTAGCTAAAATTTTTTCAGTATTATCTAAGTCTCCAATTACTCTATATGCATTGCTATCTCTAATATCATCAAAACAAGGATGTTTAATAATATTACCACTAAATAATAATCTAGTTTGAATATTATTATCTTCAAGATATTTAATTACTTTATTACGCATATTAGGTTTTTTTAGCGTAATCATAAAACCAAACCAAGATGGTTCACTATTTAATTCAGCTTCTGGTAATATTATCTTATCTTTAAGACATTCTAATTTATTATATAAATATTGCCAATTTGTTCTTCTTTTTTTAATAAAATTTGGTAATTTTTTTAATTGTTCACAACCTATTGCTGCTTGCATATCAGTAGCTTTTAAATTATAACCTAAATGACTATATACATACTTATGATCATATCCATATGGTAAAGAACCAAATTGCTTATCAAATCTATGATGGCATATATTATCTTTACCAGATGGAC
This sequence comes from uncultured Clostridia bacterium, assembly GCA_947304495.1. Next base: position 699 of record CAMZBG010000045.1, read on the forward strand.
ACATACAATCTCTTCCCCAATCACGATATGACAAGATTAATTTATGTAATAAAGGATTATCCGTATATACACATCCTCCTTCACCCATAGTCATATGGTGTGGTGGATAGAAACTAGATGTTCCTATATCTCCCCAAGTTCCTGTATATTTTGTAACGCCATTGATTGTATATTTACTACCTAAAGCATCACAATTATCTTCAATAAGCCATAAATTATGTTTATCACAAAATTCTTTTACTTTTTTAATATTAAAAGGATTACCTAAAGTATGTGCAATCATTACAGCTTTTGTCTTTTTCGATAACGCTTTTTCTAAATCTAAGACATTTATATTATATTCTGGAATCGTTACATCTAAAAATACTGGTACTGCTCCGTACTGAATGATTGGACTAATAGTTGTTGGAAATGTACAAGCAACAGTAATTACTTCATCTCCCTTTTTAATTCTTCTATCTCCTAATTCAGAAGCCGTTAAAACGGCAAAGGCAATTAGATTTGCAGATGATCCACTATTTACTATATGGGCATATTTAATTCCAATCCACTTAGCAAATTTATCTTCAAATTCTTCCGTAAATCTTCCTGATGTTAACCAAAAATCTAACATTGCATCAGTTAAGGCACACATTTCTTTTTCATCATATACTCTAGATGCATAAGGAATTCTATTACCACTTTTATATCTTGATGGCTGTTTAAAACTTTGATAGTAAAGTGCTACCATTTCTTTTATTTTATCTCTAGCTTCTTTTTCATTTTTAAACATCGTAATATTTCCTTTCATCTATTATTAAAACTTGTTATATATTCATTAATTTCTTTATCCATTTCTTTTGCAATATCTTTAGCTTTATAAAATTCACATATTTTACTGATTGTCTCATCGATATTCCATACCGGTCTCCACCCAAGTTCTTTATGAATTTTATGACAATCTAAATATAGTAATTCAGCTTCATGAAAAGCATTTTTATCTTGTTTGATAACATAATTTATATTCCCCCACTTTTTACAAAATTTCTTTACTAATGTTTCAATATTGACATGATTTCTTTTTTGAGGTCCTACATTATAATGTTTTATCTCATCAAATTCTCTAGTTCCAGCCATTAAATATGCAAATAATGGTTCTAATACGTGTTGAAATGGTCTTACAGCATTAGGATTACGAATAATAATATCTTCTCCTTTTATTGCAGCTTCTACACAGTTAGGAATAATCCTGTTAGGAGTTGAATCTCCACCTCCAATTACATTACCGGCACGCATCGTAATAACGGTTACTTTATTATCTTTAAGAAAACTTCTATAATAACATTCTGTTACTAATTCAGAACAACTCTTAGAGTTAGCATATGGATCATATCCATTTAATCTATCTGTCTCTAAAAAAGCTTTGCCATCTTCAGGATTTTGATAAACTTTATCCGTTGTTATATTGATTAATGTTTTAACAGAAGTATTCTCTTTAATTGAATCAAGTAAATTAACTACTCCCATTACATTTGTTTCATAAGTAAATCTTGGATATTTATATCCATCTAGAACAAGTGGTTGAGCTGCTAAATGAAATATTATTTCTGGTTTATATTTTTTTATTACTTTATTTAAATGTTCATAATCACGCATATCGCCAATTATATGTACTATCTTATCTTCTACTTTAGCCACTTTAAATAATTCTTGATATTCATTAGGTTCAAGGGCATATCCAATAACCTTAGCCCCTGCATTAACAAGAATCCTTGTAAGCCAAGTTCCTTTAAACCCTGTATGTCCCGTTATTAATACTGTTTTACCATTATAAAAATCTAAATTCATAACTTCACCATTTTATCCATGGAGCAGCATTATTTTTAAGTAATTCTTCTAAATAAAGTTTATCTTTTATCGTATCCATACATTGCCAAAAGCCATCATGTTTATAAGCCATTAATTGTCCTTCTTTAGCAAGTGTTTCAAGTGGTTTTTGTTCAAGGGCTATTTCATCGCCATCAATATAATCAAATATTTTAGGTTCAAATACCATATATCCCCCATTGATCCATCCACCATCTTCACGAGATTTTTCAACAAAACTTGTTATCTTATCTTTTTCACCTATCGATAATGCTCCAAATTTACCTCCAGGTTGAATAGCTGTAATTGTTGCAATTTTTTTATGTTTTTTATGATATTTCAATAATTCCTTAATATTGATATCACATACTCCATCACCATATGTAACCATAAAAGTTTCATCACCAATATAATCCTTTATTCTTTTAATTCTTCCACCAGTCATTGTATTAAGACCCGTATCGATCAAAGTAATCTTCCATGGTTCTGTACATGTTTTATGAACGATAAAATCATTCTTTTTCATATCAAAAGTTATATCAGAATTATTTAAATAATAATTAGCAAAATATTCTTTTATTACTTGTTGTTTATATCCAAGACATATTATAAATTCATTGAATCCATAATAAGAATATTCTTTAATTATATGCCACAATATAGGTTTATCACCAATTTCGATCATTGGTTTTGGTACTCTTTGTGATTCTTCAGCTATTCTTGTACCAAAACCACCTGCTAAAATTACAACTTTCATTTTTTCCTCCTAAAGTAAAATTATTTTTTTCTTACTAATTCTAATTTATCATGTTTTATACAATATTCTGCATTTGTAAAATATGCATTACAAGGAAAGGTAAACCTATGTTCCATATCTTCAGGATTACTATCTAATACTTCAAGATATTCTTCTGGAATCTGATATCTAGGTATTTGTGTACTAAGTAATGCCAATAAGTAAAATTTGGGTTTCCCAGATAATGGCATAGTTATAAGCGTATCACTGCTAAGATTATAACTAACAGTTCCTGAATTACCGCTAATGCCATTATATAAAGTAATAGAATTGCCTCTAAACATTAGACTCTGAAATGGATTAATTGCTATAACTGCCGCTGGAAAATCATAATACTTACTATGAATTAATTCCTGATATTCTTTCACAAATAGATTATAGTCAGTTATTGCTACACCAGGATTATATGGAACACAATTATATCCTGGAGTGTCAGCTAATGCAAAACCAACTTCTTCACCATTATCTGTAAGTTTATATGTTGCATTATATTTTGGAGATCTTACTCCTTTGCTTTGATCTCTAATAGAACAATATAATTCAGAAATTGTACTTGGTTTTTTACTAACATCCAATACAATTTCCTGTTTTTCTTCTAATATGCCACAAACTTTAGGTTTTAAGTATAACTGTGATTCAATATCATCTTCTGTTACAAATACAATATGTTTATTTAAATCTTCCATCCATTTCTTACCAATCCCCATTTCTGCTCTTAACCCCGTTACTATCTCTGTATAAGTATAAAAATCTTTATTTATTCCCATAACAAAAACCTCCTTAATTTTATTTTAACATACAATTTAAATATTTGAACAAAAAATGCCATATATTAATGTTTTAATTATCTTTTTTTTAATAAAAATATCTAAGATATTTCTTAGATATTAATTTTTATTAAATATTGTTAGGTTCTCTTTTCTTAACGATATCACTATCAATTATTGGTATATTATTACTAGGAATAAATGCTCCTATCCAAGGATATAAAGATAATAGTTTTCCTCTTAATACTGGAAATGTACCATCTATTAAAGTCATAATATCTGGAATCAATTTCTTAAATCTATCATTTCCATTAATTATTGACATAACTTCTTCATAAGTATATTTTTTTTGTTCCCTAATGTAATCATCTTTAACAACAATTTCTTCATAAGCCCTACGGCCCTTTTCTGTCACCAAATCCACTAGATATGTTGTCAGTAAATAACTACCATCATTTTGAGGTTCAATAGATATACCCTCTTCTCTTTTACCATCACTCCTTGCAATGTCATTAAATGAAACAAATAATCTATCAGCGCCAACTAGTATATAATTACACATATGATGAAGCGAATCTAAACCTTCATCTGGCCACAATTGAAATTCAATTTCAAATCTACCATCAACATTGACACCAACTTTTATTTCACGATTTGAATGATTAAATGCATGACCAGGTGCTATTGACATGCGACATAAACCATCATCAGCATTATAAAAAACACTTGAATGAAATCCCAAAGTAAAACCGAAATGGCTGTCATTCCTCCTATAATAAATTGCCATAGACTTTACGCCATTAAGCGTAAAACATTCTATTTCATTATCGTCATTTACAACACTATCAATATCAAAATAATCTTTTAAAGTAGCTATTAATTTGGCCTTTTCCATAGTATTCACTTCCTTATGTCTATATATTATAATGTATATTATAAATATATGTCAACAAAAATAAGGTGTCATAAAAATCACCTTATTTTTTTCCTAAATATTAATTCAAGAATAATTGAAAATATTAAATTACTACCATAAAATACTACAAAGACAATAAGAAATTGTTTAAATCCATATTTTATCCAAGAATATATTGCTAATATTACAAATAATATCGTATATGGGCCACCAAATACTTTTTCATAATTATGAATAGTTCCTCTAGTACAATGCAGAAAAGATGCTATAAAAGCTCCAACAACTAAAATTATTAATATCGTATTCATTATACACCTCACTATCATTATAGCATATTTGGTAGATAATTTTAATACATTTTACCTCTATATCCATAAAGTGGTGGAACCAATTTACGATTATAATTAGGTTTAGTTAAATCGATACCTTTATCTATTGCTAACTTATTAGATAGATAATACATTTGTAGTAATAGATAATATTCTTTCCACAAGTATTCAGCTTTATCTGGATAATCAGAAGTATCAAGTATGATAATATTATCATACTCCTTACTAATCGTATCCAAAAGAAATTTATCGAAATCATTTTCATTATGGCATAAATAGATTATTGGTGTTGCTTCACTTAATAGACTACTTCTACCATGACATAGTGATCCTTTGTCATGAACGATTGGTGCACACATTCCGGCTTCAACTAAATTAGACTCTAATGATACTTGAGCACTTTTAGTATCATATCCACTAATAATATGGACCACACTTGCTTCTTCAAATGAATAGTCAATTTTAGCTATTTTATCTCTACTTTGTCTAAGCAATTCCATATGATATAGCTCCTATTAATGCCATTGCAATGTAATTTTGAAGCTGGTTTTCAAATAATGATAACGGTGATGTAATTAAGTCAAAAATAATTTTTATCATATATCCCCCTGAAATTAATTATTATTCCACATAAAATTATGCATTTTTATTATATGCTGTTTATCATTTTGAAATCTTTCGGAATCTATACTTATCAATACCTTTTCAACGTCTTTTAAAATTAGTTCTATAGTGTTGTTAAAATCTTTCTCATTAAACCAACGATACAGTGCTTTAATTACATTTTTTGCCTTATAGTATTCACCAGATTCTATAGGCTGATCCATTTTCATATACATTGCATCTTTTTTCTTAAAGAATCCATGGTAGTCACCTAATGCTTCATTAATTTTTGGTGATAGTTCAGCCATTTTTTTGAATACACCAATGGCATTATAATGTTTTAATATTTCTTTATTTTTACAAGTGTAATATGTATTATATAATTCTAAATACAGTCCGTAAACAGAATTTATAATTTTTTTCTTAGCTTCTAAATATTGGCATATAGCTGTTACTAAGCCTACTATAGCTCCACACTCTAAATTAGTAATTATATTAATACTTAAGTCTTCACTAACTCCACATAGTTGTAAAATATACAATAGTGGAATTAATACTATAATCATTATGATTAATATAATTATAATTATTCTTGATTCTTTCATATAAAACCTCCTGATAAAACAATTTTACCACAAATTACTTTACTTATTTCAAATAATAAGTGATTAATTAAACAAATTTTAGAGGAGGTATTATGATTAATAACGTTATTCTTACTGGCCGATTTAAAGGTTTTAATGACGATTATCATCTACTATTAAAAATGGAAAACTTGGAAAATCATAAAATAG
>CAMZBG010000046.1 GCA_947304495.1 uncultured Clostridia bacterium
TCGTAATACGAAAAGAAATATTAAAAATGGATTTAATTTAGGTATTTCATTACATAGAGGTAAAGCTAGTGATTTGGAAGCTTCGTATAATATATTTAAGAAGAAAACAACACATAAATTAGCTTATTATCAGAATTTATTATCTATTTATAATAATAATGATAATAAAATGGAGATTTTCTTTGCTAAATTGAATCCTCATAAGTATCTTACTAATGTTAAAAGATTATATGAGAAGGAAAAGATAAATAATGAGAAGATACATGATCAATTTAATAAGAAATTAGGTAATATGACGGAAAAATTATTAAATAAGAAGATTAATTCTGATAATACTTTAGAGAAGCTTAAAAATGAGCTTAATAATGCCATTAAGATCGATCAAGAATATACCGATAGTATTGTTATAGGAACTACTATAGTTATCAAAAATAATCATGAGATATACTTTTTAATCGATGGATATAATGAATTATTTAGAAAGATTCATACGACGCATTTTCTTAAATGGGCTATTATTAGTAGATATTTTAAAGATGGATATCGAGTATTCAATTTAGGAGAAATACATAGTACTTACCGTGATAAATCTAGTAAATATTATGGACAATATATGTATAAAATAGGTTTTGGAGGTAATATTATTGAATATCCACCTAATTTATTATTAGTTATTAATAAGCCATTATATAATGTATATAAAAGATTTAATAGAAATAAAAAATACTTATAAATATAAGTATTTTTATTATTCAAAATATCCTTTACCAATAAATTCTCTTATTATTGATAATGATGGTATTTCATCATTTGGAATTGGTAATACTAAATCAAGTAATTTTATTAATCTTCTAGCAGTTAAATATTCAGGATCATCAGCTTTTACTTGATATAGTAAAGGTAAGGCATATACTTTAAGAACTGGTAATTCATATGCTAAGAAGGTATTAAATACAACATCGGCGCAATCTTGATATGGAAAGACATATTTTTCTTCGCCATTTCTAACATCAGCCCAGTTATTTAAAGTATGTGATGGACTATATCCTCTAGTTCTATTATCTCTTACCATTCTTCTTAATAATCTTATATCAGTTAAATTTATACGATTATCATCATCGATATTTAAGTATACTAGTGGAGAAATATATATTTTATATTTCTTATTTTTAGGTATTTCAGTAAGTAGGTCATCAGATATAGCATGTAAGCCTTCAACTACTAAAATATCATTACTTTTTAATTGAAGATTTTCTTCATATACTTTTTTACCAGTAATAAAATCAAATCTCGGTAAGGTTACTTTATTTCCTTTTAATAATTTAGCCATTTGATTATTAAATAATTTAATATCGATTGCCCTTAAGCTTTCAAAATCTGGTTTACCATTTTCATTTAATGGCGTATCTTCTCGATTTAAGAAATAATTATCTAATGATATTGGTACAGGGTTTAGACCCATAGTTTTTAAATACATTGATAATTTCTTGGCAGAAGTTGTTTTTCCTGAAGAAGATGGTCCAGATATTAAGATAATTTTAATTTTATCTTGAGCATTTTTAATTTCACTGGCAATACTTTGTAATCTATAGTCTTGGATAGATTCAGATAAATTGATGAGTTCTCCTGGTCCATGATTAACTATTGTATCATTTAATTCACCAATACTACTGATATTTAAGATTTTAGCCCATTCTAAATATTCATGGACGTTATCAAAGAATTGTTCGTGGTGAGTATATTTTACTATTTTACCATTATCATAGATAGTAGGAAATCTTAATATTATTCCTTTTCCTGGTATTAAGGTTAAATCAAAGTATTTTAAGGATGAACTATCTGGTGGTAAAGAGCCGATAATATAGTTATATACACCATCAAAGCGGTATAAGGTAACATATTTTTCTTTGTTATAGAATAAAGTTCTAGTTTTATCAGTTCTTTTGATATTTTCAAAATAAGTTAAAGCTTCATTCATGGTTGTTTCTACTTTAATAAATGGAATATCTTTATCTACTTTTTCTTTCATTAATTTTTTAATATCTTTGATATTTTCATTGGTTACTTCTTTATCAATTTCAAAGAAAACACCTCTATCGATGGAATTTCTAACTTTAATTTGGGTATCTTTACCCAATATTTCTAAAGCGCATACTCTAAATAAGAATGTTAGTCCTTTTTCATATACTCTACTTCCATTAGCACTATTAATATCATTAAGAATTAATTTTCCACTTCTATTTAAAGTATCATTATAAGTAATAATCATATTATTGAAAGTTCCACATATGATATTACCTTCTGGGTTTACATCGTTTACTATTTCTTCAAAACGAACGCCTTTATGATATTCTTTTTTCATTCCATCTTCAAATGTTATTATGATGTTGTCCACACTATCACTTCCCTACTATAACATTATATCATATTATTGATAAAATATGGTAGAAAAAAATACTATCAATTTGATAGTATTTTTATTATGCTTTTTCAACTTTAAATTTTACGGTATATTCGTTGATATTATATTCATCTTTTAAAGATACTGCTTTATTAAATTCTAAAGCTAAAGTCTCTTCTTTGATGAATTCTATATAGTCTTTAATATCTTCAGTATATTTATCATCTGCTTCGTAGAATACTTTTACACGATCAGCAATATCGAAATTATTATTTTTTCTTATTTGCTGAATTTTACTAATTGTTTCTCTAGCTAATCCTTCATTTATTAAATCTTTGGTTAAAGTAGTATTTAAAACGATAAAATCAGTGCCAGCATAACTAGTATTAAATCCTTCTTTCGATTCAATTCTGATATCGATCATCGCTGGATTTACTTCAAAGTCTTCTTTATCTAGTTTTACGGTAACATTATTGCCATTTATTAGGGCCAATTTATCTTCAGTTGATAATTTAGTTAATTCTTCTTGGAATAACTTAATTTTGGCACCTAATATTTTACCTACTTCTTTAAAATTAGGTTTGATATTAAAGTTCATGTATTTAGATAGATCTTTTTCAAATACAACTTCTTTAACATTAAGTTCTTCTTTTATTAAGTTAGTTAAATCGCCAATAATATTCTTTTTCTTGCCATCTAAGATAACTTCACTGATTGGTTGTCTTACTTTTATTTTAGCTTCTTCTCTAACGTTACGTCCTAAACTGATTAGATTTCTTACTAAATCCATTCTTTCTTCTATTTCTTCATCAATTAATTTTTCGTCATACGTTGGAAAATCACTAAAATGAACTGATTCTAATTCTGTTAGATTACGATATATTTCTTCAGTTATATATGGAATTACAGGGGCACATAATTTAGTTAAACCTAATAATACTTCATATGTCGTCATATATACAGCTTTTTTACTATCATCCATATTAGATGACCAGAATCTATCTCTATTTCTTCTAATATACCAGTTAGATAAATCTTCGGATACAAATGAAGTAATCAATCTAACTACATTATTTAGATCATATCTTTCATATTCAAATGTGACATTTTTAACTAATTTGTTATATTTAGATATTAACCATTTATCGATTAATTCTCTTTTATTTACTGGAATATTACATTCTTTAATATCTATATCATCGATATTAGCATATGTTTGAAAGAAAGTATAAGTATTTCTTAATGGATTAAAGAATTTACTATGTACTTCTTTTAAGCCTTCAAGATCAAATTTTAATGGAGTCCATACTGGAGATACATAGAACATATACCATCTAACATTATCGGCACCATATTCTTTGATGGTCTCTATTGGATCGACAATATTACCTACGGATTTACTCATTTTTTTACCTTGACCATCTAAGACCATATCGTTGACGACAACGTTTTTAAAGCAAGATTCTCCAGAAATAATGGTTGAAATTACTAATAATACATAGAACCATCCTCTAGTTTGGTCTAGTCCTTCAGCAATAAAATCAGCTGGGAATTGTGATTCAAATAATTCCTTATTTTCAAATGGATAATGGAATTGAGCATAAGGCATACTACCAGAATCAAACCAAACGTCGATAACATCTAGTACACGATTCATTTTTTTGCCACATTCTGGGCATTTAATATGCAATTCATCTACATATGGGCGATGTAATTCAATGTTTCTAACATCTATTTTTTCAATTATTTTAGATTGTAATTCATCAAGGGAACCTATTACTTCTTTATGACCGCAATCACATTCCCAAATTGGTAATGGGCAGCCCCAATACCTACTTCTAGATATACCCCAATCGATCATATTATCTAACCAATTAGCAAATCTTTTTTCACCTACATATTCTGGATACCAATTTATCTTACTATTGGCTTCAATTATTTCTTTTTTACAAGCGGTAGTTCTAACATACCAAGCAGGTTTAGGGTAACTAATTAAAGCAGATTTACAACGCCAACAATGTGGGTAATCATGGGTTATTTTTTCTTTTTTGAATAATTTGTCATTTTCTTTTAGGTATTTTATAATATCTATTTCTAATTCTTTATCGGTTACTAATCTTCCTTTCCAAGGACCTTCAGTATAACAACCATCTGGACCTACAGGATTTATGAAAGCAACTTTATTTTCTTCACATACACGATTATCGTCAGCACCATAAGCTGGAGCGATATGAACGATACCAGTACCATCACTATCAGTTACATAGTTATCTGCTAAAACTTGGAATGCTTTACCTTCAACTTTTACAAATGGTAATAGCTGATCATATTCCATACCTACTAAGTCAGTACCTTTGTATGTTTCTAATATCTTTACATCTTCACCTAATACTTTATCTAACAATGAAGAACATAAAATAAATTTATAACCCATAGATTCTACTTTTACATATTCATAGTTAGGATTAACACATAGGGCTACATTGGCCATAAGTGTCCATGGAGTTGTCGTCCATACTAAAAAGTATACGTCTTCATCTTTTTTCTTAAATGGAACAATAACGGTATTTACTGGGTCTTCTTGATATCCTTGAGCTACTTCATTTTGTGATAATTCAGTACCACATCTAGGACAATACCATAATACTTTATTACCGTGGTATATTAGTCCTTTTTTATCCATTTCTTTAATGATCCACCATTCTGATTCAATATATTCATTTGAACATGTAATGTATGGATGCTCACAATCAATAAATTGACCCATCATACCAGTAAGTAAATTAATTTCATCGATATTGGTAGCGGTTGCTTTGTTACATTCACGGCAAAAATTTTCAATACCAAATTCTTCAATATCTGCTTTGGAAGTAAATCCTAATTTCTTTTCAACGTTTACCTCGATTGGCAAACCATGAGTATCTAATCCAATTTTTCTTAATACGTGATAGCCTTGCATAGTTTTATATTTGGTAAAACTATCTTTTATAGCTTTAGCTAGTACGTGATGGATACCTGGCTTGGCATTAGCATAGATTGGTCCATCATAAAATACGAAATCTTTGGTATCTTTTCTTAGTTCATTTTGACGTTCTGTTATCTTATTGATGCCACCCCATGATTCTAGAATACTCTTTTCTTTTGTCTAATTCTTTGAACTTCATATTATTCCTCCTTACAATTAAAAAGTCCTTATTAATTTATAATAAGGACGAAAAATTCCGCGGTACCACCTTAATTCACTAAAAGTGCTCTCAATTCATATATAACGGTATTAACCGATCTTTTCTAATATCAAAAAGATACATCCAGAGTGATCTATATTATAAGCTTCATATAACTTTCCACCAACCAGTTACTCTCTATAATTATCTTATAATATCGTCTCTTTCACTTGATTTAAGAAATCTATTTAATTATATTAAATTGTTCTTATTTTGTCAATATAAAAAAGAAAGATATTATCTTTCTTTATATTGTATATGAGTCTTCAAGTGAAAATTCAACATTTTCATTGATCCAATTTTTTCTTGGTTCTACAGCATCTCCCATTAAGATACTGACTCTTTTTTCAGCAAGGGCACCATCTATGATATTAACTTTTACTAAGCTACGATATCTTGGATCCATAGTGGTATCACATAACTGATCAGCATTCATTTCACCAAGTCCTTTATATCTTTGAAT
>CAMZBG010000047.1 GCA_947304495.1 uncultured Clostridia bacterium
GTTTCTGCTAATGAAGGGGCCAGGTTAGAAGTGGATCATATTATACCTATATCTAAGGGTGGTAAAACAGTAATAGATAATTTACAGACTCTGTGTATGAGTTGTAATAGGGGTAAAAGTGATAAGGACTTTAAATAGAGAATACTAAAAGGAGAATTTAATTCTCCTTTTTTGACTATTAATATAAATCTTAATACCATTTTATTATGTTGGCACTTGTCTTTTCTTTCTTCAATCTTTATATTATAGCTTCGTAATCTACTTTTGTTATTTGTAAATAATAAATCTACAACTCAAAATCTTTCGATAATATTAAAATATGATATACGTACTATTTCTGCGTCTTTTGAATTATCAGATTTAACATATTTCTTGTAATCATTATATTTTCCATATCTTATTTTAGTGAGCTCAACCAATAATTTAAAGTTTGAGTTTTCATCCACAAGCAGAGCCTTAAATTCTCCTTCTTTAAAATCTTCGTTAATGGGATTATATCCATCATGTGGAGTTATATAGTAGTCAACTTTATTATTTAATATATCATTTAATAGGTTGTTACTGATATGATAAATTGGATAAGAACCATATTTATTCTGTTTTTTACTCCTATATCTAGTAATTGAAGGTTTTGGTGATGACGCATCTTTAAGTCCGATGAATAATAAATATTGTTTAACATTATTAATATAATATAATTCTTGTGTGCTATAGAATTTTTCATCATCGCTAGATATAGAAAAGGATTCTGGATAATCATACAAATCTTGTAATAACTCTTCGAAATTATGTGAGTGTAGATGTCTTATTTCGGCTTTATCATATTCTTCATTTGTATCAGGATTTATGCGTCTTGTTATCAATTTACATGTATATGGATAATATAATCCGGTATATGCTAAATCACTTAGGGCACTTTCGTAGCTTTTATATATTTCAATATCACTATAAGATTCTATATTATTAGATAGTGGAAGTATTAACTCGAATTTTAACCTTTCTTTATCAAAAAATGGTGTTGGTAAATTATTATGTTTAAATCTTTGGTATTTTTTTAATATATTCTTTTTCATTTGTTCCTCCAAGGTATTGTTTGATTTATCAGATTAATAGTAATCATAACTATTACGTATTATATCATACTGTGGATAGTGGGAAACTATTATATTTTGGATTAATAAAAATGAGACACCTTTCGGTGCCTCTTCAGGGGGTTTTGGTTTCGTCATAATAATATGACTAACATAACTTGTATCGTTATGCTACATTAATCATAGTTTATTTTATAATATTTGTCAATCAAGTTTTTAGTAGTTTAACAAAAAAATACATTTTTATATTTGAACAAAAATGTCTACGTGTTTACTAAATTCTTTTTTTATTCTATAATTTGGATGGTGATAATAATGCCTAGCTGGTCAATTCATTTGAAAATAGGAAAAGAGTTAGTAAAAGAATTAGGATTAGATAAAGATAAATTTTTGTTTGGTAGTTTACTTCCAGATACAGATTATGATTGGAAGGTGAATAGAAATCTTGCACATTATTATGGAAAACTAAGGTTTCCAAAGTGTCCTTCTGAAGATATGGTTGATATAGATGGTTTTATAAATGATTATAAAGATTATCTATATGATGATTTAATAAAAGGATATTATGCTCATCTTTTGGCTGATCATTATTATAATGAATACATATATTATGATAAATGGGTACAAAGAGATGGAAAATTGGTAGGGGTAAAAACTGTTAAGGGAGATATAATAGACGTAGAAGATCATTATAAGTTGGCGGCTCGACCAAAGCATAGGGATTTAGAATTATATGGAAAGAGATTATTTTTAAAAGAAAAAATTGTGTTCCCTGAAGACGAAATGAAGATAATTAAATGTATAGATTTATTAAAAGATAATTTTATTAATAAAGATAATGTAATAAAGAGAATTAAATATTTGCATAGTGATTATATTGATTATTTTTTGAAAATTAGAGAAGGAGAGAAAGGTTCTAAGTATAAACTATTTACGGAAGATGAGTTGGATAACTTACTAAATGGGTGTATAGAGTATATTTTACAGAAATTGAAAGAGTTAGAATAAGGTAGAGATATGGCAAGGCGATTAAAAAAGAGATTTAAGCTTTTATTGGTTTTTATGATAGTTATTGCTTTGGGATTTGGCGTGTATTGTTTTTATAATAAAAGAGATAAAGAAGTAATTAAGGAAGATAATAAAAAGGTGGATAAAATAAAAGAAAAGGTTGAAGAACCAGTTGTAGTAGAAGAACCAGTAGAAGAACCATATATGAATGTATTAAATGATGGGGGAATATTTAAAGAGTATTATGGAATAGCTTATAATAGAATGATAAATATGAGTTTAGATGAAAAAATAGCTCAGATTTTTTTGGTAAGAGTTCCTTTATATGATGGAATAAATATATTAGAGCAAAATCAATTTGGGGGATATTTATTATTTGGTAGAGATGTTACTAATATAACGAAAGATGATCTAATTGCTAAGTTAAATAAGTATCAAGAAGTAAGTAAGATTCCAATAATAATAGCAATAGATGAAGAGGGGGGAAGTATTAGTAGAATTAAAAATAATACTAATATTGTTAGTGAACCTTTTTTATCACCGATGGATTTATATAATCAGGGTGGTATGGATTTAATAGAAAGTGATCTTAGGAAAAAGAATAGTTTGTTAGAAGAACTAGGGATAAATCTGAATTTGGCGCCGGTAGTTGATGTGGCTTCAGAAGGGGCATTTATTTATAATAGAACATTGGGGCAAGATGTGAATACTACTTCTTTATTTGCAGAAACAGTAGTAAGAGTTTCTAAAGAATCGAAAGTTAGTTATACATTAAAGCATTTTCCTGGATATGGTAATAATGTAGATACTCATAAAGGATTAGCAGTAGATAATAGGACATTAGAAGAGTTAGAAGGGAAGGATTTGATACCTTTTAAAAGAGGTATAGATGTGGGGGCAGAATGTATATTAGTAAGTCATAATATAATGACTAATATAGAAGATGAAATTCCAGCTTCATTATCATTAAAAGTACATAATATATTGAGAAATAATCTTAATTATACAGGCGTAATAGTAACTGATGATTTGTATATGGATGCGATAAAAGTGTATCAAGATAAGCCTAGTATAAAAGCTTTAATAGCTGGTAATGATTTAATAATAATTACAGATTATTTAGAGGGAATGAATGAGATAAAAGAAGCTATTAATAATAATGAAATAGATATTGGTTTACTTGATAGAGCGGTTTTGAGGGTTTTAGCTTGGAAGTATTATAAAGGTTTGATACAATAATAGTGGAGGTATATTATGAAAACAGAAATTGAAGAAAGAGTATTAGAGATTAACAAAGAGGAAGTAATAAAGAAATTAGAAGAATTAGGTGCTAAAAAAGTTGGAGATTGGCATCAGAGAAGATATGTGTATGATTTTATGCCCAAGAGAGAAAATGAGTGGATAAGACTTAGAAATAATGGTGAAGAGACCACTCTAACTTATAAGAATGTTGAAAGTAAGGATATAGCTGGTACTAAAGAGTTGGAAATAGTAGTGTCTGATTTTGAAGAAACTAATCAATTATTACATATAATGGGATATACCCCTAAAGCTTATCAAGAAAATCTTAGAACACGTTATTATTTAGATCATATAGAGATAGATATAGATACTTGGCCTTTAATTCCTACTTATTTAGAGATAGAAGGTCCTAGTGAAGAGGATGTTAAAAAAGTAGAAAAGTTATTGGGATTAAGTGATGCTAAAGTAACTACACTTAGTTGTCAAGATATTTATTTAGAAGAATATGGAATAGATATTAATCAAATTGAAGAATTAAAATTTGGAGAAGGTGAAGGAGAAGAATCTGAAGTTATTAAATTATAACTTTAGATTTTTTTTGTCCTTTATTTGTATATGTTTAAGTGATATAATATATTTAGAATAGGAGGAATATATGATGGGTGGCATACATGTTACTAGTGAAATAGGGAAATTAAAAAGAGTTCTTCTACATAGACCAGGTAAGGAATTATTAAATTTAACACCTGATACTTTAGGAGAACTTTTATTTGATGATATACCTTTTTTACCAGATGCACAGCAAGAACATGATGGATTTGCTAAAGCATTGGCCGATAATGGTGTAGAAGTGGTATATTTGGAAGATTTAATGACAGAGGTTTTAGACATAAGTGAAGAGATAAAAAATCAGTTTGTTGAACAATTTATGGATGAAGCTGGAATTAATTCTTATAAGTATAGGGGATTAGTTTATAAATATTTAATGAATATTAAAACTAATAAGAAATTGGTTTTAAAAACAATGGAAGGAATTCAAATAAGTGAGATTCCTAAGATTACTAAAAATGATAGTGATACTTTGGAAGATTTTGTTAATACTCCTGATAAGTTTATTGCAGCACCAATGCCAAATTTATACTTTACTAGAGATAATTTTGCGAGTGTTGGTGAGGGGATTGATTTACATCGTATGTATTCAGTAACTAGAAATAGAGAATGTATTTATGCTGAATATATATTTAAGTATCATCCCGATTATAAAAATGTATCTAAATACTATAATAGAAAGTATTCTTGGAGTACAGAAGGTGGAGATTTATTAAATATTAATGAGCATGTAGTTGCTATTGGTATTTCACAAAGAACTAAAGCTCAAGCTATAGATCAACTAGCTAAGAATTTCTTTAAAGCTCCAGATTGTAAAATAGATACTGTTTTAGCTTTTAGTATTCCAGAAAGTAGAGCTTTTATGCATTTAGATACAGTATTTACACAAATTGATAAGTATACTTTTACATATCATCCAGGTATTATGGGTACTTTACAAGTGTTTGAAATAAAAGAAGGAACACAACCTAATACTACTGAGGATTTGATAGTAAATGAGATTAATGCTTCATTGGATAAAATATTAGAAAGATATTTAAATCATCCGGTTAAATTAATACCATGTGCTGGTGGGGATAAGGTTGCTGCTGAAAGAGAACAATGGAATGATGGATCTAATACTTTATGTATAGCACCAGGAGTTGTTATTGTTTATGATAGAAATAATGTAACTAATGATGTTCTTAGAAAAGAAGGAATAAAAGTAATTGAGATACATGGAGCTGAATTATCACGTGGACGTGGGGGACCTAGATGTATGAGTATGCCTTTAGAGAGGGAGGACGTAAAATGGTAGATTTAAGAGGACGCGATTTCTTGAAACTATTGGATTTTACTCCTAAAGAGATAGAACATTTATTAAAAGTAGCGGCTAAATTGAAAAAGATGAAACATGAAGGAACTCCTCATAATTATCTAAAAGGAAAACAAATAGCTATTATTTTTGAAAAGGATTCGACAAGGACTAGATGTTCTTTTGAAGTTGGGGCTAAAGACTTGGGTATGGAAGTAACATATTTAGGTCCTACTGGATCACAACTTGGTAAGAAAGAAACAATTGCAGATACTGCTAGGGTATTAGCTGGAATATATGACGGTATAGAATATCGTGGCTTTGAACAAGCAATTGTTCAAGAATTGGCGGATTATTCAAAAGTGCCGGTTTGGAATGGTTTAACGAATGAATTTCATCCTACACAAATGTTAGCAGATGTAATGACTATTAAAGAAGAATTTGGGACTTTAAAAGGAAGAAAACTAGTGTTCTGTGGTGACGCTAGAAATAATGTTGGTAATTCTTTAATGGTTGTATGTTCTAAATTAGGAATGA
>CAMZBG010000048.1 GCA_947304495.1 uncultured Clostridia bacterium
CTTATTTTCACCAACCATAAGCTCTCTACAAACTACATTATTACTCTTTCCTTCATGGCTTTTTCAAAAACTAAACGTATTATAGCATACCTTTTACATTCAATCAAGTATTATAACAAAAAAACTGTTATCATAATAACAGTTTGACAAATTACGATATCATTTATATTGCAAAATAATTACTTAAAATATTAGCTAGTATTTTTGCTAATTTTTCTTCTTGTTCTAACATAGGTGTATCCAAAGATAGAATTATTACTGAGCCAATTGAATCACCATTATTAATAATTGTTGCCATGGCATAATAACCATATTCCTTAATTCCTGTAATAATCTCTATACTATCTTTTTTTCTTGCAACAAATGAATCTCTTCTCTCTATCATCGACGTAAGACTATCACTAATTCCCATATTTAAGTACTTATTTTTTAAATTTCCAGCTACTGCAATTATCCTATCTGTATCTGTAATAATAACATTATATTTTAACACTTGAAAAAAGGATTCTGCATAAACTGTTGCCATATCAGTTATATTTTCAATTTGAGAATACTTCCTTAAAATAATACTCTCCCCATCGACAACTATCTCTAAATTATCGCCATTCTTTATCCTCAACGTTTTTCTTATTTCCTTAGGAATAACTATTCTTCCTAATTCATCAATTCGTCTAATAATACCTGTTGTCACATTTTTCCTCCATTCATAATTATTTTGGTATAAAAGTAAATAAATATACAAAAAAAGAGTATTTCTACTCTTTTATCATTTCCTTTAGTCTAATCAATATTCCAATTAAATACATCAAATAATGTTTCTTTAAACCGTTTTTTTCTAAAATAATATGAATTTCATTATTTTTATAATTTAATTTAAAATTATGATTAATTTCATATGCTAACATAAATAATTTATCACCTTGAATTTTAGAACTTATATCTTTAGGCAATGTTATATCAACTAAATTATCATTATTAATAACACTCTCAATTTCAAAAGATTTAGCTAACTTTTCAAACCACTCTTCATACATATAAATTATCATATCTTCAGATAACTTACCAAATCTATCTTCTAATTCTTCCTTAATATGACAAAAACTATCATATGAACTTACCTCATTAATCTTCTTATGTATTAATATCTTTAATTCAGTATCCATTACATAATTATCATCGATATGTGTCGATACTGATATTAACGTTTTATCATTATTAGCATTATCATCTTCAGTTACTTCTTCACCCTTTGATTTTCTAATTGCATCATTGAGTAATTTTAAATATAAATCTATACCTACAGTATCAATAAATCCCGATTGTTCTCTACCTAAAATATCTCCAGCTCCCCTGATTGATAAATCCCTCATAGCAATTTTAAATCCACTACCTAACTCCGTAAATTCTTTAATAGTATCTAATCTTTTTATCGCTATATCATTTAAAAATTTATGTTTACTATACATCAAATAAGCATATCCTATCTTATTACTACGTCCAATTCTACCTCTTATCTGATATAACTGAGATAATCCAAATCTATCAGCATCCAATATAATTAATGTATTAACATTTGGTATATCAATCCCCGTCTCTATAATTGTCGTACATATTAAAACATTGAATTTCTTATTAATAAAATCATTCATCTTGTTCTCTAATGCATCTTTAGACATTTGTCCATGTGCAAAATCTATTGAAGCTTCAGGAACAAGCCTTTTAATTTCTAATACCTTATCTTGAATTTTTTCTACATTATTAAACAATATAAACACTTGACCATTTCTAGACAATTCCTTATATATTGCATCTTTAATAACTAAATTAGATTCTTCTAAAACATAAGTCTGAATTGGATATCTCTCTTTAGGTGGTGTCTCAATAAGTGCTAAACTTCTAATACCTGTTAAACTCATTTGTAATGTTCTAGGTATTGGCGTAGCCGATAAAGTTAACACATCAACATTAGCTTTATATTTCTTAATTTTCTCCTTATGGGTAACACCAAATCTTTGTTCCTCATCTACTATTAATAAACCTAAATCTTTAAATTTAACATCATCAGATAATATTCTATGCGTTCCAAACAATATATCAATTTTACCATTTGCCAAATCTTCAATTATTCTTTCTTGTCTATCTTTTGATGTAAATCTATTCAAAATTTCAATATTTACTGGAAAACTAGCAAATCTTTCTTTAGCAGACTCATATTGTTGATTTGACAAAATAGTCGTAGGACATAAATAAGCAACTTGTTTACCATCATTTACTGCCTTAAAAATAGCTCTAAAAGCAACCTCAGTCTTACCATAACCTACATCCCCACATAAAAGCATATCCATTGGTTTATCTTTTTCCATTTCATTCTTAACCAATGTAGTTGCTCTAATCTGATCTGGAGTTTCTGTATATACGAACTCACTCTCGAACATAATTTGACTTTCATCATCTACAGAAAATGCAAACCCCTTACTCATTTCTCTCTCAGCAGATACTTTTATCAAATCACCAGCTATACTCTCTAATTTTTCTTTAACATTATTCTTTTTCTTTTTCCAATTATCATTAGACAAACTATTTAATTTAACCGATGCCCCATCTTTACCAGTAAACTTACTAATTCTATCAATATTCTCTACAGGTATGTATAAAACATCACCCATAGCATATTCAAGTTTTATATAATCTTTTTGAAGCCCACCTTTATTAATCGTATGTAATCCACGATATATTCCTATTCCAAATATTTCATGAACAATATAATCTCCATCTTCTAAATTTGTAACTGATTGTACTCTAGTACCTAACTTATATTTACTCTTATATTTAATAATTTCCTCTTTTTGATTAAATAAATCATTTTTACTAATTACTACATAATTATCAAATATAAATCCTTCATATATATTTTTATCAATAATATTTATTCTATTTTTAATAATATTGTTTTCTTTAGTAAACATTATATCTTCAATATCCAAATAATTAACAATTCTCTTAGCATTATCAGTATTAGGAATACATAAAATAACTGTTTTACCACTATCAATATAATTAAGTAATTCTTTTCTAATTAAATTATAATCCCCATTATATCTTAAAACACTACCATATGAATACTTATATGAATGCAATTTACTATTAATATCATCATCAAAATGATAATAATATATATTTTTACTTCCTTTAATTTTAGTAAAATCATGCATATAATGAGTTTCTATTTCTTGTGGATTATCATTATCATATTCCATAATTGAATCCACAAGTAAAGAATAACTACTCATAATTGTATTATAATCATAATAATAAATAATTCCATTTTCTAAATATTCACTTATTATTGACACTTTACTACTATAATATGCTAAATATTTTTGTTTTCTAATAGCATCTTCAGGATAATCATCCAATATAAATTCTGTAAATGGACAAATATTAACTTCGTCAATTTCTGATAAAGTTAACTGACTATCGACATCAAAATATTTAATTGTATCGACAGTATCTCCCCAAAATTCTATTCTAATTGCATTATCGTATGATGTGGGAAATATATCTAATACATAACCTCTAATTCCAAATTTACCCGTACCATTTACAATTGCTTCACGTTCATATCCAAGATTGGCTATTGATTCAATCAACTTATCCCTAGGTATCTCATCACCTTTTTTTAGCTTTATTGCACATTCTTTCCATAACTTACTACTAGGTAAATACCTAAGTGCTCCCATTAAATTAGTTACCACAATATACTTATTATCATTAACTAAAGTATTTAAAGTAGTAATTCTCTCCACTTTAAATTCAGGACTTATTGTTATAGCCTCACTAGTTAAAAAATCATCCATTGGAAAAAATAATACCCTATCTGTATAATTAAGTAATGATTGATATAATAAATTAGCTATATAAGTACTACTAGCAACGACTAAAACACCTTTATTTTCTTTAATAAAAGTGTCATATATATTTATACAAGTTAATTCCTTATTTAAACCAGATACTGTATAATCACTATCTATATCTATTTTAAATAGATTATCAAAAAAACTCATCTCTATCCCTCTTGAAAATTATTCTTTACTATTATATTTTCCAAATAACAAATCCCTATTCATAGTTAAATAATCGTTAATAAAATCATTCAATTTATCAAACGATTCCTTAATAATCTTAAGCTCTTTTCTATCAAACTTTCCTAAGACATAATCTTTCATATCAATATCCTGATTTTTAGATATTCCTATCTTTAATCTTAAAAATTTCTTACTTTTAACATTAGTTATAATATTTTTTATACCATTATGTCCGCCATCACCACGATTAAATAATAATTTATATCTACCAACAGGCATATCTAAATCATCTTGAATTATTAATACATCATCTAAATTAATATTATAATACTTTATATATTTACTAACCACCTCACCAGATAAATTCATATATGATAATGGTTTTATAAATAATACTTTTTCATTATTAATAATTTGTTCATTTTCCAAAGCATTAAATTTTTTATTTGATATAAAACTTTCTTTATCAAATAAATAATCAAAATACATATATCCAATATTATGTCTTGTATTTTCATATTCTTTACCTGGATTTCCTAATCCCACTACTAGCTTCATATTATTTACTCCCTTCATGATATTCTTTATATACGTCACTTTTAGGTATTTTTCGCTCCTTAGCAACCATCTTAATTGCATCCATACTAGATAAACCACTTTTTATATACATATTTACACTATCGTTAATCGACATATCAAATAACATATCATTATCTTCAGATGAAACAACTATCACAAATTCACCTTTGACATTTATTGTTTTAATTGCTTCACTTATACTACCAACATAAATTTCCTCATATAATTTAGATATTTCACGAGAAATACTGATATATCTATCACCAAACACTTCTAACATTGCATTTAAAGTTCTTAAAATTCGATGCGGAGCTTCGTAAAACACTAATGTATATTCATTGTCTTTTAACATTCTAAGTTCATCATACATTTTACTCTCTTTACTAGATAAAAAACCATAAAAAGTAAAATGTGTAGCATCTATACCTGAACTAACCAACGCCGGAACAAAAGCAGTAGCTCCAGGTAATGCAATAACATTATATCCAAGTTGTTTCAAATAACCAATAGTTTTGTAACCAGGATCACTAATTATAGGTGTTCCCCTATCGGTAACTAAAGCAACGTTCTTACCATCTTTCAAATAAGATACTACCTTATCCTTAACTTCATCTTCATTATGATCATCCAAATGAATTAATTTATTTTTAATTTCAAAATGATTAAGTAATTGTTGAGTAACCCTTGTATCTTCTGAAAATATCACATCTACGTTTTTTAAAACATTTATTGCTCTAAACGTCATATCTTCTAAATTTCCAATTGGGGTTGGAACCAAATACAAACTCGGACTACCATCATAACTTTTCTGCCACATATTCACCATCTCCAAACATCATCTTTACTTCAGAAGTATATTCACCATTAACATCATATACCACTAACGGCTTTTCTACCTTTAAACCACTTTTCCCATTTTTACTACCCTCGATTAAAATCATATTAGCATTTTTATCCTTTTTGGGATATATAAACCTCAATCTTTTAGGTTCTATATTATATTTTTTCATTATATCAATAATTTCTATTAGTCTTTCAGGTCGATGAACCATTGCAAAATTTCCACCATTTTTCAGTAAAAAACTAGCACTATTAATAACATC
>CAMZBG010000049.1 GCA_947304495.1 uncultured Clostridia bacterium
TTATAATTGTTGATTGTTGTTAATATGATGCTTATTAATTCATTTATATTTTTTTATTAATTGGATAATTTCAATGTTCCACGTGGAACATTGGTAGTTTATTTGTTGAAAAAATGTTGATTAATGTTAACGTATTGTTAATATTGTATTTTTTTATACAATTTTTAAATAATTCTTTAATTGTTAACAAGATGTTGATATAATAATTATGGTGATATATATGAATTTATATGTTGATAAAATAATTGAATTAGCACAAATTGCTTATAATAATGATGATATTCCGGTTGGGGCTGTGGTTGTTTATAAAGATAAGGTAATTGGTGAGGGTTTTAATACTAGAAATAGTTTTAAGTCGGTTATTGGACATGCTGAAATTGATGCAATAGAAATGGCATGTAAATATATAGGTGATTGGCGTTTGGATGATTGCATTATGTATGTTACTTTATTACCTTGTATGATGTGTACTGGCGCAATAATTGAAAGTAGGATAAAAAAAGTATATTATTTGTGTGATAGAACAAATGTTCTATTTAATAATTATGATGGATTGGAAGTAATTAAGATAGGTGATAATGCTAGTTGTAAAAAATATATGGAAATTTTGCAATCTTTTTTTGAAAATAAAAGAAATAAGTAGTTATTTATGATATAATAATTTTAAGTATGGTTTCAGGAGGTGTAGTATGGAATATTTGGCTTTATATAGGAAATATAGGCCACAACAATTAGATGAGGTTGTTGGCCAGAGTGAAATAAAGAAAATATTAGCTAGTTCAATTGAAAATGGTACGATTACTCATGCGTATTTGTTTTCTGGCCCTAGGGGTACTGGTAAAACAACTATGGCTAAGATACTAGCCAAGATGGTTAATTGTGAGCATCCAATTAATGGTAATGCATGTAATGAATGTGATACATGTAAAAATATTTTGAATAGTAATGATGTAATTGAAATAGATGCCGCTAGTAATAATGGTGTTGATGAGATTAGGGAATTACGTGAAAAAGCTACTTTAGTTCCTAGTACTTGTAAGTATAAGGTATATATTATCGATGAGGTACATATGCTTACTACGCAAGCTTTTAATGCTTTATTGAAAACATTGGAAGAACCACCTAAACATGTAATTTTTATTTTAGCTACAACTGAATATTATAAGATACCATTAACAATTACTTCTAGATGTCAAAAATTTCAGTTTAATAAGATAACAAATGAGGATATTGTTGATAGATTGAAAGAAATTGCTAATAAGGAAAAAATTTCTATAGACGATGATGCATTATATGAAATAGCTAAAATATCTGATGGTGGTATGCGTGATTCAATTAATTTTCTTGATCAGCTTAGATCTTTTACTAATGATAAAATAAATGTTGTTGATGTATATAATGTTTGTGGTAGTTTATCTGTTAGTGAATTGACAGATTTGTTATTAAATGTTAGAGATAATAAAATTAGTGATGTAGTTGAATTTTTTGAAAAGATGAATGCTAATGGGAAGAATTATAGTAAGTTTTTGGAAGATTTGATTAGTTTTCTTAAAGATGTTATTTTATATAAGAATGATGTGTCTAATAAATATATTAAGAGTAATCCAGAATTTTTAACTAAGATAGTTAATTGTTATTCAAATGATGATATATATTATATTATAGAGGAATTAAATAAATTATTTGATAGGCTTAAGTTAGCTTCTAGGCAGACTGTTGTAATTACTACAAGTTTTCTAGTTATTATGAATAATCTTAATGCATCTGATAATATTTCTGGTAATTCTAATGTTGTGAATAGTGAAAAAAAAGAAGAAAAAGTTGATTATGAGATGGCATTTGATTTTACTGACAATGAAAATAAAAAAGAAAGTAAATTAACAAATGTTGATGTAAATAATGATATTGTTGATACAAAGAAAAATGTAGAAATAGATAAAGAAGTTATTATAAATAATACATTTGCAGTTGCTAATCGAAATGTTAAGTTAGATTTACAAAAAAAGATGTCTTTAATTGAGGAATTTTTGACGGATAAGAAATTTTCTTTAGCTGCTGGTGTATTAGTTGATGTTACAATTGAAGCAGCGGGTGAAGGGTATGTGATATTTTCTGGTAAATATGGAGCAGTAGTTGATAAAATTAATGATAATTATGAATTATGTAATGAGCTTATAGATAAGATATTTGAAAGAAAATATAAATATGTTGTTATTGCTAAAGAAGAATGGGATAAATATCGTGATGAGTATATAAATAATACTAAAAATGGTATGAAATATGAATTAAAAAATATTGATAGTAAGGTTGTAATTAAAAAGGATAAAAAGAAAAAAGATCAAACTATAGTTGATAAGTTGTTCGATTTAGTTGGTGAAGAAAATATTGAATTTAAATAGGAAAGGTGATAAATATGAATATGCAAAAATTGATGCAGCAGGCACAACAAATGCAGGCACAGTTACTTAAAGATCAAAAGGAATTGGAAAAAACAGAATATATAGGAACTTCATCTTTAGTTACTGTTAAAATTAATGGAAAATATGAGGTTATAGAAACAAAATTGAATTTACCATTGGATGAATCTATAGAACCAGATGATAGGGAAATGCTTGAGGATATGTTTACGATAGCTATGAATGAGGCTGTAAAAAAAGTTGATGCCGATAAAGAAAAGAAAATGGGAAAATATGGTAATGGATTGGCAGGATTAATGTAATGTATCCTGAGAGTATTAAAAATTTAATTGAAGCTTTAAGAAATTTACCTGGTATTGGTGAAAAATCTGCTGAGAGAATGGCTTTTTCTATATTAAGTTTTGATGAAGATAAATTGGATGATTTCACTAATGCATTGATTGGTATTAAATCAATAAAACGTTGTCCTATTTGTTTTAATGTTACTGATATGGATATTTGTTCTATATGTAGTAACCAAAATAGAAGTGATGATACGATTTTTGTGGTGGAAAAACCAAAGGATATAGTATTATTTGAAAAAATGGGAAATTATCAAGGTAAATATCATGTACTTGATGGGTTAATATCACCACTTGAAGGTATTGGACCAGAGGATATAAATATTGATTCTTTAATTAAAAGAGTTGCTGATAATAATGTTAAAGAAGTAATTATTGTTTTGAAGCCTAGTATTGAGGGTGAAACTACAATGCAATATATTAAGAAGGTTTTAGAAAAATATGATGTTAGAGTGTCTAAAATACCTATAGGTATTCCTATGGGTACAGATATTGAATATATTGATTCAATGACATTAGAATTGGCTTTTGAGGAGCGTAAGGATATAGCATAATTTATTTTGGACAGGCATATTATTTTATGGGTGAAATAATATGTTGAAGAGTATATATGCAGTATTAAAAAGAATAGTTGTAGCAATATTAATTATTTATGCATACAATAGGTTGGCTTTACCAATAGATATGATAATACCTATAAATGTTATTACAATATTGTTAGTGGCTTTTTGTGGTATTCCTGCTATTTTGATGTTAGTATTATTTTCATTAATTTGTATATAGTAACGGAGGTAGTTAGTATGTTAGATGACTATAAAGAAAAACAATCTACAGTGTATGGTATTTTAATGAATGAAATTAATAGTGATCATCTTAGTCATGCTTATTTGTTTGATGAAAATAATAATAGTGATGCATATGGATTGGTAATAGCTTTTGTTAAGGAAATATTGTGTAAAAATGTTAATGAAAAAGAGAATATATGTAAACGAATAGATGATGGAAATTATCCTGAAATAAAGTTAATTGAACCTGATGGAATGTTAATTAAAAAACAGCAGATAATAGATTTACAACATGAATTTTCAATGAAGGCTACTGAAGGTAATAGACGTATTTATATAATTCGTGATTGTGAAAAAATGCGACCTGAAACAGCAAATTCAATGTTAAAATTCTTGGAAGAACCTGATAATAATTTGATTGCAATACTCATGACTAATAATTTTAATAATTTATTATCAACTATAGTGTCAAGATGTCAGTTAATTAGACTTAATAATAATGGAAATGGTTTACAGGATAATGATCTAACTAATATGAGTTTAAATTTTATTATGAGTATTGAAAATAATGGAATAAAGACAATATTAAAGACTCAAGATTTATTGTTTGATACAATAAGTGTAAAAGATAGAGATGGTATAACTAAATTCTTTGACAAATTAATTGATATATATTATGATATTATGAAAATTGATTTTGATGAGATTAAATCTAAATATGGTAGTAATTATGATAAATTACTTCAGGTAAATAAAAATAATAATAATATTGATATAATGAAAAAGATTGATTTTATATTGGAACTTAAGGATCGAATTAAATATAATGTGAATTGTAATTTGTTAATCGATAGTTTAATTGTTAATATTGGAGGTTAAATATGGAAGTTGTTGGAGTAAAGATAGGTAATAATTCTAAAGTCTATTATTTTAATGCAGATGATGTCAATGTTAATGAAAATGATACAGTTATTGTTGAAACCGAAAAAGGACTTCAATATGGTGAAGTGGTAAAAAAAGTACCACAAAAAGACATAAACGACAAAATGGAATATAAAAAAGTTATTAGATTAACTACAAAATCAGATTATAAGAGACATATGAATAATTTGAAAGATGCAGATAGGGCTATTGTAAAGTGTAATGAATTAATTAAAAATTATGGTCTTGATATGAGAATAATAGATGCTAGTTATACATTTGATAGAGAGCAATTAATATTTCGTTTTATTTCTGATGATCGTGTAGATTTTAGGCAACTTGCTAAAGATTTAGGTTCAATGTTTAAGACAAGAATAGAACTTAGACAAGTTGGAATACGTGATAAGGCTAAAGAAATTGGTGGTATTGGACCTTGTGGTAGAAAGTTATGCTGTAACAATTTTTTAACTGAGTTTGATAGTGTTTCTATTAATATGGCTAAAAATCAAAATTTATCTTTGAATCCTACAAAGATAAATGGGGTATGTGGTAGATTATTGTGTTGTTTAAAATATGAAAATGATAATTATACGGAATATAAAAAGGGATTACCAGATGTTGGTAATAAAGTAACGGTAGATGGAGTTAGTGGAAAAGTAGTATTTGTAGATGTATTTAATAGAAAGTATACTTTTTTATCTAACGATAATGAGATGATTACGGTGGAAGTAGATCATGAGAGTAAAAAATAGGTTACTGAATTTTGGTGAAAATATTATATATCAAGATAAAGATTATTTCTTATTTTCACTTGACTCGATGTTAATAGCTAATTTTGTGACTATTAGATTTAGTGATAAGAAAATAATTGATTTATGTTCTGGAAATGCTCCTGTTCCTATGCTTTTATCTTTTAGAACAAAAGCTAGGATTTTTGGCGTTGAAATACAGGAATATGTATATAAAATGGGGATAGATTCTGTTAATGAAAATGGAATGAGTGAACAAATAACTTTAATTAATGATGATGTTAAAAATGTTAAAAATGTTTTTGAAATGGACAGTTTTGATGTTGTAACTTGTAATCCACCATATTTTAAATATGATAGTAGTAGTTTAATTAATGATACGGATGGAAAATCAATTGCTAGACATGAGATATATCTTAAATTAGAGGATGTTATTAATAGTGCTAGTTTTTTACTGAAAAATGGTGGAAATTTTGCAATGG
>CAMZBG010000050.1 GCA_947304495.1 uncultured Clostridia bacterium
AACCTAAATCAAATATGAGCGATATTGATTTATAGAATTTGCTAGATTTACCCCCTGTAAACCAGGAGGTACAAGCTGCAATCAAAGCAAAAAACAATAAGTAATTAAATAAATAAAACTAGAGAAATCTAGCCTTTTTTGTTCGGAATATGGTAATATTGCGAGCAAAATATTTTATAAAAGTGTGATATAATATTTTTGAAAGAGGAATATCTATGAAAAAGAAAAAATTTTTGAGTTTAATGGTTATTGTAAGTTTATTTATAATTACAGGTTGCAGTAATAAAGAAAATTATATAACTGATTATGAACATTTATATGATACTGCAGTTCAATATATTATTGATAATGATACAAATCCAGAGAAGAATAACGATAGATATAAAATGTTTGTTGATTACAATGGTTTTGGTATAACAGAAGATGAAAATTATCGATATGTTTATATGTGGATAGCTGAAGAATCTTATTATATTGCAGATAATAAAATAATAAGTGGATCTGGTAGTTCAATGCCATATAAATTTACTTTTGAATTAAATGATAATAAAGTAATAAAAATTGAAACACCTAAAGATGGCAATGAATATACTTCTTCAATTAAAGAAATGTATCCTGATGATATAGAAAATAAAGCCATTAATTTTCAATGGAAAGATGATACATTAATAAAAGAAGTAAGAAACTATTATTCAGATTTAAAAGACAAAAGTATTTATTATTATTCAGGAGATAAAAATAATAATGGTGAATATATTAAATTAGATAAATAAGGTTCGGATTATTAAGATATACAGAACGGTGAGAATTCGTTCTTTTATGTTATAATTAATTATAGGAGTTATATTCCGACGAGTAAGAAAGATAGAAAAGCATGGTATAATATTAAGTGAATAATAAATAGTTATTTTGAGGTGTAAAATGAGTAATGAAGAATTAATATTAATTTTAGAAAAAAGATTTATCAAAAATGAAAATATGCATAAGGGAATTAATTGGAACGATGTTTTAAAAAGACTAAATAATGAAGCATTATTTTCTATAAGGTATATGGAAGAAACTGGTGGAGAGCCTGATGTTATTATGTATGATAAAGAAAATGATAAATATGTTTATTGTGATACTTCAATAGAATCTCCTATTGGAAGAAGAAGTTTTTGTTATGATATAGATGCTTTGAACAGTAGAAAAAGCAATAAACCAAACTCGGACATTATAACAGAAGCAAATAATAATAAGGTAAAAGTATTGGATGAAGCAGAATATAAATATCTTCAATCACTTGGAGATTTTGATTTAAAATCTTCAAGCTGGATATTAACTCCAATGGAAATTAGAAAATTAGGTGGAGCATTATTTGGAGATAAAAAATATAATAGGACTTTTATATATCATAATGGTGCTGAATCATATTATTCAAATAGAGGATTTAGAGCATTACTAAAAATATAGAACAATTTATAAGAAATAATCGCAATATTAAGATATTCCCGTACATTAATTAGTAAATACATGTAATTTTAAACTTAATAGTGTTAGTATTGATGCAATAAAAAACTATAAAGTAAAAAATAAATAAAAATCACAATAGATATATTGTGATTTTATATTTTATCGGGAATTAATTTGTCAATATATGATAATAACTCTTCTTTATTATATTTTTCATTCCTTGTAATCCAAGCTATTCCAATATTTATTAAGCCACCAGCATAAAACTTAACAATAATATCAAGTGGTAAACTTGAAACTATAATGCCATTATTATTTTTTAACCTATCTGATACATCCCTTTCAATAGCACCAATTAAAAAATCTATAAGTATTCCATTTCTATTATTTGAAAGAATAGCACTATATGTTTCTCTATTATCATCAATATGATCAATCAGAATATTTAACATTTCCATAAGATATTCTTTTGAAAAAGTCATGTTCTCATTATCTTTTAATTCTTTTAATAATGCAAGTTTTTGTTCTTCAAATAATCCCATCAGTAAATCATATTTATCTTCATAATGAGCATAAAATGTTGAACGATTTACAAGAGATTCTTCACAAATATCAGATATTTTAATCTTTTCAAAATTTTTGTTTTTCATAAGTTTAAGTAATGAATCAAATAATACTTTTTTAGTTTTAATTACTCTTAAATCAGTTTTTTCTTGCATATATATTCCTCTTTTCGAAACAAATTATAATGTTAATAGCAACAAAAGTCAAATAACATACAAAAAGTATGATAAATATACATATATATCTGAAAAAATGTTGGATAACCATCACATATTCACTAATGATGTGGTAATTAATAATGTGAAGTAATAGAATGTATTGACGAGGTGGGAAGATGCAGAAGTTTTCAAATTTTGTAGTAAAAAACAAAGTAATAATTTTATTTATAAGTTTACTAATGTTGATTCCATCAATAATTGGTTATGTTGGAACCAAAACAAATTATGATATTTTAGTTTATTTACCAAGTGATATAGAAACATTAAAAGGTCAAAATATATTAAAAGATGATTTCAATATGGGTGCTTTTTCAGTTTCTTTAGTAGATAACGACATAAGTTCTAAAGATTTAATACAACTAGAAAATAAGATTAGGAATATAGAATGTGTTACTAATGTTGTTAGTATTACTGATATTACAGGAACGACCATTCCTTTAGAGATGATTCCTAAAAAAATATTAGATCATGTATCTAGTGATGACTCAAAACTATTGCTCATTACGTTTAAAACAGGAACAAGTGATGAAGAAACAACTGATGCAATAAAGACAATTGAAGAATTGTCTAATAAAATAAAAGTTGGTGGCATGAGCGCTATGGCTTTAGATATGCGAAAACTGGTTGAGAGTCAAACTTTTGCATATGTTGCAGTAGCAGTAGTATTTTGCTTAATAGTATTAATGATATCTTTAGATTCATATATTGTCCCATTATTACTTTTAGGAAATATTGGTATATCAATAATATTTAATATGGGTACTAATATTATGTTTGGAGGAATATCATATATTACAAAAGCGATAGCAGCAGTTTTACAATTAGGAGTAACAACAGATTTTTCTATATTCTTATATCATAAGTATGAGGCAGCAAAGAATAATAGAAAAACGAATGATGAAGCTATGAGTAAAGCAATAAGTGAGACAATGGTTTCAGTTATTGGATCATCACTTACAACTATAGCAGGATTTTTAGCACTATGTACAATGAAATTTGGTTTAGGTAAAGACATAGGATTAGTAATGGCAAAAGGCGTTGTTTTTGGAGTACTTACAGTATTAACAGTATATCCTTCGTTATTACTAATATTTGATAAGTTAATTCAAAAAACTAAACACAAACCATTAATACCAGAGTTTAAATTTGTAAAACCCATTGTTATGAAATGCTATAAATGGATATTTATTGTGTTTTTAATTTTGTTATTACCCGCTTATCTATCCCAAAAAAATACAGAAATATACTATAAATTAGATACATCTATACCAGATGATTATAACTATTCCATTGTTAGTAAAAAACTAAAGGAAGAATATGGACTTATATCACAATCAATGATCCTAGTAGATTCTACTATAAATAATAATAGTTTTAGTAAAATGATTGATGACGTTGAAAAAATAGATGGAATTGATAGTGTTATTTCCATCAATATGTTTAATAAATATGGTATATCAAGTGACATACTACCATCAAAAATACAAAATATGTTAGAAACTGATAAATATGAATTAATTCTTGTTAATTCTAAATATGAAATAGCAACGGACGAATTAAACGAACAAATTACTAAATTAAATAAAGTTATTAAGAAATATGACAATAAAGCAATTCTAGCAGGGGAAGGCCCTTTAATGAATGATTTAGTAGAAATAACAGCTGTTGATTTTAGAAATGTTAATTATGTTTCTATAGGTGTTATTTTTATAATAATGTTCTTTGTATTAAGATCATTCTCTCTACCAATTCTTCTTGTATTATCTATAGAATTCGCAATATTTATTAATATGGGAGTTCCATATTGGCGAGGAACAAGCATGCCATTCGTTTCTTCAATTGTAATAGGAACTATTCAACTTGGAGCAACGATTGATTATGCAATACTTTTAACAACGAAATACTTAGAAGAAAGAAAAAAAGGAAAAGATAAGAAAGAAGCCATCGGTGAATCACTTACATCGTCAGTCTCTTCTATATTTGTTAGTGCGATGTGCTTTTTTGCAGCAACATTTGCCGTATTTGCTATTTCTAAAATAGATATGATTAGCTCTCTATGTTTGTTAATGTCAAGAGGGGCTATTATAAGCATGTTAGTAGTTATGTTTGTAGTTCCTAGTGTATTATTAATGTTTGATAAATTAATAATAAAAACAACATTAGGATTTAAGAAAGGGAAGAAAATATGAAAACAATTTTAAAAAAAATTATAAATTATTCTTTAATATTATGTATGTTATTTCCAGCAACAGGTGTTTCTGCTTTAACAAAAGAAGAAAATGTATATGTTAAATTGAATGAAAATGGTGAAGTACAAAACACTTCTATAACAGAACATCTATATAATTTTAAAGGAAACAAAGTATCAGACAAAACACAACTAAATGATATTAAAAGTATTAATGGTAATGAAAAATATAATCAAAATGGTAATGATATAGTATGGGAAACTAATGGTAACGATATCTATTATCAAGGTTCTTATAGCAAAGATTTACCAGTAAATACAATTGTTAAATACTATTTAGACGGAGAAGAAAAAAACGTTAAAGAAATGTTGGGGAAAAAAGGTAATATCAAAATAGAATTAGAATACGAAAATAACATATATAAAAATATAAAAATAAATGGTAAAAAAGAAAAAATATATGTTCCATATGCCATTATTACGACAACACTTCTAAATAATACAGATAATAAAAATGTTAAAGTTACAAACGGAAAAGTAATTGATAATGGCGTTAGTTCTATTGTTACAGCCATTTCATCACCTGGGTTATATGAGTCATTAAAAATAGATGATTTAAAAAATATTAATAAAGTAGAAATAACATATGAGACTAAATCTTTTGAATTAAGTTCTATTTATTCTGTAGCAACAACCAGTCTTTTCGATGATAACAGTTTAGATATGTTTAGTGAAATAAATAACTTATATAAAAGTATAAATTTATTGCAAAGTAATATGAATACTATAGTAGATGCATCGAAGAAATTAAGTGATGGAACTATACAAATGGATGCTGGGGTTACAGAATTAAATAAAAGAATTCAGGAATTAACAAACAAATATAAATATTATAGAAATCAAGATAGAAATACTTTAAAAGAAGAATTAATAAAAATAGTAGAAAAAAATATTAATACTATTACTCCAGCATTAGAAGAAGAAATAACTAATGAAACTAGTAAATTGATAAAAGAAAATAAAAAAGAACTAGAAAACGCAGTAGTAAATTATACTATGAAAAATACAAAAGAAGTAGTAAATGAAGAAGTAAGTAAAATAGTTTCACAGTTAGATATTAATAAATTAATTGAAAAATCTATTAATAGTAATTTATATAATTATTTAAAAAATGATTCTGAAAT
>CAMZBG010000051.1 GCA_947304495.1 uncultured Clostridia bacterium
TACCACCTCATTTCTTTAAGGTAACTTTTATTTCCCCTTTTACCTTTTTATGCAACTCAATGGTAACTATATGAGTTCCCAAAGAATCTAATGGATGATCTAATAGTATTTTCTTTTTATCAACATCTATATTCATTTTTTTTAGTTCTTCATGTATTTGTTTAGAAGAGACAGTACCAAAAACCTTATCCTGTTCTCCTGTTTTTACCTTTATTATTATTTCTTTGTTTTTAAGTGCTTCAGCCAATTCTTGGCATCTTTGAATATTAGCATCCTCTTCTTTTTGTTTAATATCCAATTCTTTAGCCAATCTTTGTTTTGATAATTGAGTAGCTGGAATAGCAAGACCATTTTTTATTAGATAGTTGTTAGCGTATCCGTCGCTAACGTCTATGATTTGATCTTTTTTTCCTTGCTTTTTTACATCTTGTAGTAGTATTACTTTCATCAATAATCACTCCTTTTTTCGCTGTTTACTTATTATATCATATTTATGTGTTATTGCTATTTAAATATTCTTCTAGTATTTCTATTATTATTTTATCACAATCACTTTATTCTAAAAAGTACATAATACTGTTAAGTACATAGTAAACTATAACTCCTTGGCAAGGGTATTATGCTATAATTATTATTAGATAAGAGTGATTTTATGGATAAATATTTGGAATTAAGTAATAAATATAATGTTTTCATTTTTGATAGCTTTAGTATAGATGATATTGGTGAGAAATACCGACTTACTTTTAATTATATAGTACCCGGTTTAACTGAATATCATCCCTACATAGAAGTAGATAAATTTAAAATAGATAGTTTTAGTAGGTATTTAGTTTTTCATATAGGACTAATTGAGCTAATTAGTTATTGGAAATGTACTTGTAGTAAGAATGTAATAATTAAAGCTGGATATATTGATGAAAAGCAAATTTCTTTCTTTAAAAAGACGTATTACTATGGGTTGGGAGAATTATTCTATACTAATGGTATTAGCGCTAGTTTAGATGATTTTATGAATATAACATGTGAATGTAAAAAAGAAGAAATTATATATCCTGATTATAAAGGGCATGGTAATATAATACCTATTGGTGGAGGTAAAGATAGTGTTGTTTCTTTAGAAATACTAAGAGGTTTAGATAACAATGCTTTTATAATTAATCCGAAAGAGATTACTAGAAAGTGTGCACAAATTGGAGGTTATGAACAACCTATTACTGTTAAAAGGGTTTTAGATAAAAATATGTTAGAACTTAATAAACAGGGTTTTATTAATGGACATACACCCTTTAGTGCGTGTGTATCATTTATTTCTTATCTATGCGCTTATATCCATAATAAAAAATATATTGCTTTAAGTAACGAAAATAGTTCTAATGAAAGCAATATAATTGGAACAAAGATAAATCATCAGTATTCTAAGACCTTTGAATATGAAAGAGACTTTAATAACTATGCAGACAGGTATTTTAGAATAGACATTCATTATTTTAGCTTATTAAGGCCATTGAGTGAGTACCAAATAGCAATGTTGTTTTCTCATTATGACAAGTACCATAAGACTTTTAAGAGTTGTAATGTAGGAAGTAAAAAAGAACCATGGGAATGGTGCTGTAACTGTCCTAAATGTTTGTTTGTCTTTACTATATTAGCGCCGTTCTTATATAAAGAAAAATTGGTAGATATATTTGGAGAAGATTTATTTGAAAGAAAAGATTTGTTGAATACTTTCATCGAATTAATTGGGTATAGCACTAATAAGCCATTCGAGTGTGTTGGTACTTATAGCGAAGTAAGATATGCTGCAAGTAGATTAATTGAAGAATTAGATGACTTGCCTTTTCTTCTTCAATACTATAAAGATAACTATAAATTAGAAGATACTAGTAACAGATTAGAATCAAAGTGGAATGATGAACATAATGTTCCTGATGAATTTGTAATACGTGTTAAAGAGGAGATTAATAAATATGTATAAAAAAATAGTAGCTAATATTAAGGATAAATCTATTGCAATTTTAGGATTTGGTAAAGAAGGAAAGTCAAGTTATAATTTTATCAGAAGGTATTTACCCAACAAAAAAATAGCTATTATTGATAAAAATGATAAGCTATTAGAACAAAACGATTATTTGAAAGAAGACAAAAACGTTATTGTTATTACTGGAGAAAACTATCTAGATAGTATAAATGACTATGATATGATTATAAAATCGCCAGGAGTAAAAATTCCTAATGAATTAGTTAAAATAGTTAAAGATAAGATTACTTCACAATTAGAATTATTACTAGAGATAGATAGAAATAATATTATTGGTATTACTGGGACAAAAGGAAAAAGTACTACTTCATCTTTGTTATATAAAATTATAAAAGATCAGGATATAGATTGTTTATTATTAGGAAATGTAGGCAATCCTATTTTGGATTATATTGAAGATATAAAGGAAGATACTATACTAGTTATTGAATGTTCTAGTTATCAATTGGAAATGATTCATTATTCCCCTCATATCGGGTTAGTATTAAATCTATTTGAAGATCATTTAATATATCATATTAATCTAGAAGATTATTGGCATTCTAAATTGAATATGTTTAGGTATCAAACCAATAGCGATTATATGCTTTATGATAGTGAATTGGTTAATGTTAACAATGAGATGAGTAAAAATCCTTTTCATAGTAATAAGTTAGATATATATAAAGATTTCAAAATAGATGATAATAGAGTTATTTTTGAAAACAGGATTATTTATGATAAAAGCAGTAAAAGAGAGATTATTGGAGAACATAATTTCAAAAATATTCTATTTGTTTTAAGGGTATGTATTTTATTAGATTTAGATTTGGAAAAAGCAAGGAAGAGTATTGAGACTTTTAAGCCTCTAAAGCACAGAATGGAATACTTTGGAACTTATAATGGAGTTAAATATTATGATGATACAATTGCTACTATTCCTGAAGCTACTATTAATTGTATAGAAGCGTTGAAAGAAGTGGACACCTTAATATTTGGAGGATTAGATAGAGGTATAGATTATAGTATTCTGATTGATTATTTAAATAAGTCAAAAATAGATAATATTATAGCAATGCCTGATACAGGATATAAAATTGCTAAAGAGTTAGTAAATAAAAAGGTGTTTAAAGTTAGTACTTTAGAAGAGGCTGTTATAACGGCTAAAAAAGTTGCAAAAAAGATTTGTGTATTATCTCCGGCTGCTCCTAGTTATAATGCTTTTAAGAATTTTGAAGAAAAGGGAGATTTATTTAAAGAATTAGTAAAGAAGGGTTAATATGGTAGATATTAAAGATTATAAAAATATATATTTTATCGGTATTGGCGGCATAAGTATGAGTGGTATAGCTTTAATCTTGAAGAGATGGAATTATAATGTTTGGGGTTCTAATAATGTTAAATCCAAACAAACCGATTGGGTGGAAAAGCAGGGGATAAAAGTAAATATAGGACAAGTCGAAGACAATATTACTAAGGATATCGATTTAATAGTTTATACTGCTGCCGTTAAGCAAGATAATCCCGAAATGGTTAAAGCTCGAAAACTGGGAATTAAATGTGTAGAAAGAGGAGAATTCTTAGGAGAATTAACCAAGTTATTTAAGGATACTATTGGCGTGGCTGGAACTCATGGCAAAACTAGTACAACAAGTATGCTAGCATTATCATTTATTGAAGCTGGACTTGATCCGTCTATTCAGGTTGGAGCAACTCTTAATGCTATTAATGGGAATTACCGGGTTGGTAATAGCGATTATTTTATTATCGAAGCATGTGAATATCATAATAGTTATCATAGTTTTAAACAAAAAAGTGCTATTGTTTTGAATGTAGATGATGATCATTTGGATTTCTTTAAAAATATTGGTGGTGTAGAAGAAAGTTTTGAAAAGTATGTTAATCTTTTACCAAATGATGGTTTTTTAGTTATTAACAGAGACGATAAAAGGTGTTATGAATTAAGAAATCATACTAAAGCTAGTGTTATTACTGTTGGTAAGGGTGATGATGCTGATTGGTATTATAAAAATGTTACGTATGATGAAGAGGGGTATCCTTCTTTTGATGTATATCATAAAGGTAGATTAGTAGATCACCTAACTCTGAGAATTAGAGGTGTACATAATATATTCAACTGTCTTTGTTGTGTTGCTATGTGTGATGCTTATGAAATAGGAATAGATACCGTAAAAAGAGCAATACTAAAGTTTACTGGTGCCGAAAGAAGATTGGAATATAAAGGAATGATAAATGGGGCAAGGATATATGACGATTATGGGCATCATCCTACCGAGATTAAGGCTACTTTTGAGGGCATTAAACATATGAAATACAATAGCTCTTGGGCTGTTTTTGAAGCTCATACATTTAGTAGACTTAAAGATCACCTTGAGGAGTTCGCTGATAGTTTAAAGGACTTTGATAATATAATTGTTATGGATATTTATCCGGCTAGAGAGACTAATATATTTAATATACACGAAGAGGACTTAATAAAAGAGTTAGAGAAATTAAATAAAAAAGCTATTCATATATCGGATTATAATGAAATAGCTAGTTATATAAAAGGTCATGTTAAAGAAGGAGATATAGTTATTACTGTTGGAGCGGGAAACGCAACTAAGATTGCTAGTTTATTGTTACAATAGTTATTATAAAACAAAAAAATACTCGAAAGAGTATTTTTTATTTTACATATGGTAATAAAGCCATATATCTAGCTAATTTGATTTGATTTGCAATGTGTCTTTGATGTTTTGCACATGCTCCTGTCATACGACGAGGCATTATCTTTCCTTTTTCATTAATATATTTAGAAACTATCATAACATCTTTATAATCAACGCTTTTTCCAGCACACATTTGACAAATCTTTTTCTTTTTACGATAAAATTCAGCCATTGTAATCCTCCTTTTTAGAATGGCAAATCATCATCACTTAAAGCTACTTCGTCACCAAAATCTTTAAAAGGATCTTCGCTAATATCAGTTGTAGCTATATCTGCTGATGAGTTACCTGCATAATTATTTGATGAGTCGTCATGAGAATTTTGGAAATTTGAGCTCCCTCCTTTAGGAGTTAAAAACTCTATACGATCCGCTTGAACTTCTGTAACATATCTTTTAGTTCCATCTTGTGCATCATAGCTACTAGTTCTAATACTACCTTCTACGCCTATTTGATCACCCTTATGGCAAAACTTGGCTAAATTGTCAGCTTGATTACGCCATACACGGCAATTAATAAAATCCGCTTCTCTATCACCATTTTGTGGGGTAAAAGGTCTATTTACAGCGATTGTAAAAGTAGCAACGCTTATACCACTAGATACTGTACGTAATTCAGGATCTCTGGTTAATCTTCCAACTAATTCTACTCTATTCATAAATCTTACTCCTCATCTAATTTAATAACTAAATGTCTTAAAACATTTTCATCTAAAGAAG
>CAMZBG010000052.1 GCA_947304495.1 uncultured Clostridia bacterium
TGTGGTACAAGTATAAATAGAATAGGTTATAAAACTTTTTCTATTACCTTGATGAATGATACTGAAGTTTGTATTTCGTTGATTAACAAAGTAAACAACGCTTTAGAAGAAAGGATAGATTAAATGAATGAAGTAGTTTCAAATGGAGAAAAAATAGAAAATCTAATATATGAAATAAGAGGGGTACAAGTGATGTTAGACTCTGACTTAGCAAAACTTTACAATGTTGAAACAAAGAGAATTAATGAAGCCGTTAAAAATAATTATATGAAATTTCCAGAAAGATTTAGTTGGAAATTAGATGATGATGAGAGTAAGATTATTTTGGTCGAAAAATTCGACCAAAAAATAGAAACACGTGGTGGTAAATATAAAAACCCTAGGGTTTTTACAGAACAGGGTGTAATGATGCTAGCCACAATTTTGAAAACTAAAGTAGCTACAGAAATAACAATTAGAATAATGGATGCATTTATATTTATGAAAAAATATATATCCAGTAGCTTGATAGAACAAAAATATATAAATAATTTAGTATTAGAAGATCATGAAAAAATTAAAATGTTAGAAACTTCATTTAATAAGTTTGAAGAAAAAAGAAAAGTAAATGATATCTATTTTAATGGCCAAATATATGATGCCTATAGTAAAATTCAAGAAATATTTAACAGCGCTAAATATAAATTGATTATAATAGATGCCTATGCGGATAAAACAATTCTAGATATAATTAAACGGTTAAATGTTGAGGTAGTGATTATAACTATAGAAGATAAATTATTAACTAAACAAGATATTTCCAAATACAACAAACAATATCACAATCTAAATGTTATATATGATAATACATTCCATGACCGATATTTTATCTTAGATAATAAAGAAGTATATCATTGTGGTACAAGTATAAATAGAATAGGTTATAAAACTTTTTCTATTACCTTGATGAGTGATATTGAACTATGTAATTTGCTAATTGATAAAGTAAACAATATCATTACTAGTTAGATTTACAATTATTCATTTTTTTAGTATACTTATGTTGGTGATATTATGAAGTATTTAATGACTTTTAGTTACGATGGCAGCAATTTTGCTGGCTATCAAAAACAACCAAAAGAAAGAACTGTACAGTCTTATGTTGAAGCAGCATTAAAAGAAATAAACGGTGGCAAAAGTGTTACTATTTCCGCCTCAGGAAGAACTGATGCTGGTGTTCATGCCTTAAACCAAAAAGCTAGTTTTGAAATAGATACTAAAATTACTTGTGATAAATTAAAAAAAGGCCTTAATTCTTTATTACCTGATGATATATACGTAAAACATATTGAAGAAGTATCTGAAGAATTTCATGCTAGATTCAGTGCTATTGGTAAAGAATATATTTATATTATCAATATGGATGAATATAATCCAATCGAAAGAAATTATGTTTATCAATATTGTCATAAATTAGATTTAGCCGCTATGGAAAGAGGATTAAAATATTTAGAGGGGGAACACAATTTTAAATCGTTTACTAAAGCTAATGATGAAATAGAAGATTATGTTAGAACTATTAGTAATACATCATTAGTCAGAGATAAAAAAGACTTAAATAAGATAATAATTACCTTTGTAGGTACTGGATTTATGCGCTATATGGTTAGAAATATGGTTGGCCTACTAATAGAAATAGGTGAAGGTAAACGCAAAAGTGAAGATATTATCGAAATATTGAAACATGAAAATAGAACTTTTGCTGGTAAAACAGCCCCTGCTTGTGGCTTATACTTAAGAAATGTCTTCTACTAAAATTTGACATATATCAAAAATAGTGTATAATATTTAATTGGAGGAAAGATATGAAAAAAACAGATTATATTTTAATAGGGGTTGTACTATTACTTGTTATTATTGGTATAGTATCAAGTAAAGGAACTGTTAAAGAAGCTGACATTGAATTTCCACTAACATTAGCTGGCAAAGTAGGACTTAATGAAATAACATTTACAGAATATAAGAATATGGTAGAAAATAATGATGCTTTTATCGTAGTTATTGAAAGAACAGGATGTTCTTGGTGTCAACAATATATGCCAATAATGGAAGAAGTAGCTAAAGAAAAGAAAGTGGCTATTACTTACATTAATACCGATAACTTAACAGAAGATGAACTAAATGAATTACAAACAACCAATAAATACTTGAAGAAAAATCAATGGGGAACACCAACAACTATCTTTATGTTAGGAGATAGAATAGTTGATTCCATTGGTGGATATGTCGAAAAAGATAGCATCGTTGCCTTCCTACAAGATAGAGTAGTATTTGGAGAGTAATATGAGTACTTATGAAAGAATAAAAGAG
Source organism: uncultured Clostridia bacterium (assembly GCA_947304495.1). The sequence continues at coordinate 2,350 of CAMZBG010000052.1, forward strand.
TTTAAAAGAAAATACCCAATGACCATTGCCTGGAGACTTAAGCAACATTGTAGAATAATTGATATGCACTTAAATCCAGGAGAAAAAGTAATTTATGCTTTTGCTGGTCAAAAAAATGATAGTGTAACAGATTTAATAAATACCAATGTTATCGTTTTAACCGATAAAAGAATAATGGTAGCTACTAAAAGAGTAGTATTTGGATACTTTTTCAAATCTATTACACCTGATATGTATAATGACTTAACAGTTCATAGAGGATTAATCTTTGGTAGTATTATCTTAGATACCATTAAAGAAGTAATAACTATTACTAATATTGATCCTAATGCGTTAGCAGAAATTGAAACAAATATTACTGAAAATATGATTAAACAAAAGAAAGATTTTGCTAGAAGAGAAAAATTAGAAAAAAAACATGCAGAGGAATAACTCTGCTTTTTTTGATATTTATCCCCAAATTATCTTTTTAGAATATCTTATAATAAGGAGGGATAATATGAATGAAGAATATTTTGATTACTATACTGTAAAGAAGGGTGATACTTTATATGAAATAGCATCCTTAACTAAATTAAATCCTACTTTATTAGCTTCATTAAATGGTTTAAATGAAACTGATTATATCTATCCTAATCAAGTATTACTAATACCTAAAAGCGGTTCTATTTTATATATTACTACCATTGGTGATACCATTAATGAAATTATCAAAAATCTAGGTATAAGCGCTGATGAATTAATGAAGCAGAATAGTAAAATATATTTACAACCAGAACAATTAATTGTTTATAAATATAAATAATATTTGTTATTTTTAAGAATTAATGTTATTATTATAATAGGTGATGATATATGATACTTAGAAGACCTTATGCTTTTTTAATAAAACATTTTAAACTAATTCATATCATAATAACCATAATTCTTGGATATATTGCCTTAAAAAATAGGGAAACATATCAATATCTTATAGGTTTAATAAATAACACTACAAGTAGATATGATGTCCTAAATTATCTAAATTATGGTCTATATTTCTATATGATAATTGTCATGGTCTTATGTTATCTTATTCATTGGTTACTTAAATATAAAGATAAACCTAGAAAAATATATATAGTAACTATCGTAGGTTATATCATCATTGGTTTATTTATGTTAATTCTCTATAGTTACATGCGTGAATTCTTAAATACCATTTATGATCAAAAAACAATCAGATTATATCGTGATATTTTAACAATCATTATGTTATTTCAATATTATATCATTCTAGTAATGGCTATAAGAGGATTAGGTTTTGACATTAAAAGATTTGATTTTAAAAGTGATGTAAAAGAACTTAATCTAACTGAAGAAGATTCTGAAGAAGTAGAAGTTAATGTTGGTATTGATACTACCAACATTAGAAGAGGTATTAGAAAAAGTCAAAGAGAATTTGGTTATTTCTTACAAGAATATAAATTATATGTTACTGTAATCGTTATTGTTATCTTACTTATTATTATCTATAAAGGATACAACTATTTTAATGCTAAATATAAAGTATATCAAGAAAATGAATTAATTGGTTATAGATATAATGTAATTGTTAAAGATAGTTATTACCAAATTGATGAAGACCAAAACTATGTTATTATTAATTTTGATGCCTATAAAAACGGTGTACGTGAACAACTTAATACAAGTACTATGACACTAGTTATTGGAGATAAAAAGTATACTCCTGATAAGAATATTTGCTATAAATTTAAAAAAGTAGGCGAATGTTATAAAAAACAATATATAACTAGTACTATAAATAATTATATTGTTTCATATTCTGTCGATGAATTAAATATTCAAAATGCTTATCTAATTTATAATGAAGGATATGAAAATACTTATAAAGTAAAACTAGTAATGAAAGAATATTAGACTAGAAAAAAAGAATAAAATGGTGTATACTAATAATAGATATATATGGAGGTGTTTTAAATGAAAGCTAATAAAGCCGAATTAGAAGCAGCACTTAATTCTTCAATGATATCTACGCTTACCGCAGATGCATCTGATGCTAAAACTATTCAAGCATCAGTAAAAGGATTTATTGAGTCATCTCAATCAAATAAACTTGAAGGTAATATCTGGAATACTATCAGAGATAAATTTACTATTTATGATAGTTTATTTGAAGAAAGAAGCCAATTATCGGGAGATTTAGCTAGTACAATTAAAGATGCTTTAACTAAATTAATTGCATGTATGGGAGAATATGAAGAATTAGACTATACATGTTATGAAGAAATAAAAACTCTTAAAGAACAAATTAATGGTCAAATTGCTGATATTAACAGCAAAATGAATCAAACAACAACCAAAAAAGAAGAAGATGCTGATGGTAATATAACTGAAAAAACTGTTAATGTATTTGATGTTGCTGAATTAAGAAGAGACTTAGAATATTGGCAAAACGAATTAAATGAAGCAACCAAATTAATAAATAAACTAGATGAATTTAAAGGCGTATATACCAGTGCCGAAGGAACGTTAAGCGGTGCATATGCTAAAATAAGTGCCTTTGGTTCTAAAGTATCTGCAATAACTACTGGTGGTAAATATGCTTACGTTAAAGCTAATCCTCAAATATAATAATATAATTACTGAGAAACTATTTCAGTAATTTTTTTCATATAAAATTATATAATAGTATTGTCAATACTCCTTTTTTTTGCTATAATGTTAATACACCGGACCTATAGCCAAGTGGTAAGGCACGGGACTGCAACTCCCTGAGCGTTGGTTCAAATCCGACTAGGTCCTCCAAT
>CAMZBG010000053.1 GCA_947304495.1 uncultured Clostridia bacterium
ATCTACTGCTTTCTTATTACCATATTTTTTAGTAACATTTTTAATCTCTATCATAGAATACCTCCTATTTATAAAATAATTATAACATAAAAAAAGACTAGATATATCTAGTCTTTTTACCATCCAGTACCAAAATTGTCTATATAGTAATTTTTATTCTTTTCATCAAACCTTAAAATACCAACTCTACTAATATCAGTAACCCAACCTAAATCTTCATTATATTCTCCATCAGGAATTAACAATTCATTATAATCAATATCTTCAGCAGGTAATAATTGATATGTAACTTCAAAAGCAATATCTTTTTCACCAAAGTTAATAGACTTTAAAGCAGGATCATTTTTTTCTTCTGAAGCATTATAAATTTTAGTAACATTAAATCTAGAATTAGCAATTTTTCCTTCATATGCACCATTCATAAAATATTCTTGTAGAGTTTTTTCTATTTTTAATTTAGCAGCAGAAGGAGTACTTTTAACATCTTTAATATTATCTAAATATTCTTCAAAAGTAAGATTATTATCCATTATTTCATGAGCTATTTCACTACTACCAACATATCTTAAATGCCAAGGTTCATAAGTATAACCAGTAGAATCTTCTCTATTTTCTAAATATCTTAAAATAAAACCGTAATCAGCAAGTTTTTTATGTATTTTACTAAATATTTTTCTTTCCGCAATCATTTCATCATTATCAAATACTAATTCCCCATCTTTTTTAAGACAAATATCAATTGCTAAACCCGTATGATGCTCAGAGTAACCTGGAACAGCAACAAATTTCTTAACATAATCAGGTCCTTTTTCAGGGTCAACCCACCATTCATCCCATAACTCTTGTTGTGCTTTAACAGAACGATAAGTACTATCAAGTTCTATAGTAACTCCTTCATCCTTTAATGCTTTAGCAAGTTTCTTATATTGTTCATAAGCTTCTTTTTCTACTTTAATATCTTCATCCCAAGCATTCTTAGTATCAACCAAAGTAACATTTTTTTCCCAATCATCAGGTAATTGAGAATACTTATTAACTAATACTAAATAATCATATTTAGCTTCTTTTTTATTACATGCAGTTGTAAAAACTAATATACTTAAACAAATAACAATTAAAAATAAAATTTTTTTCATAATAATCACCTATCCTATCTTCTTATAAATTAATTCTTCTCCAGTAGAATCATATATAGCAAGACCATTCTTTTTAACTTTATACTTTAATTCAAAAGTATCAGGATCTTTATCATAATTTATATATAATTTATTACCTTGAGTATAGTAATCAACTTCTTTTTCTACAGTATTTTCACCTACAGTAATAGTATAATAACCAGTACCATCATCTTTAAATAAGTATGTTGCAACCATACCTTTAGCAGAATATTTAAAAGTACCTACAACTTCAGGATCAATTCCTTTTTCTTCATTAACTTCTTTAGTATCAGTCTTCTTACCACAACCAACTAAAGTAAATAATCCAATTATAATAAATAATCCTAATAATAGTTTTTTCACATTAATCATCCTCCATAATTATATTAACATAAAAAAAAGCAGAAATAAATCTGCTTTTATTATTTAGATAGAATAATCATATTAGATAAAGTACCTTCAAAGAATCTAAATGGTTGATGTTGAGCATCATAACTAGAACCAAAAGTAATATTATCTGTAAAATATTGATTTAATTGCCAATCATTTAGATTAAACAGAACAATATCTCCACTATCAAAATTATTATACCAATAATGATAAATTACCGTATCATTTTCTCTTCTAAATTCATATGTTATAGGTACCTTATTAGATTGAATTGATGATGCTTCAGTAGATCTACCAGTATTATCCCATTTATATAATGTTTTAATAGGAGTAGAAACATTTTCATTCATACGAACTACTAAGCCAGGCCACTTATTATTAGATTCATCCTTACAGTTAAATAAAGTAACTTGATCTTGACCATTAGTAGCATTATTAGGACTAACATAATCAACAGTAAATCTAATTATAAAGTCTTTAGTAATTGTATCTTGAGCAAACAAATTAACACCTGTATCAATATAATCAGTAGATCCATTAAAGCTAACAGGTCCATCATTTTGATATTCAATAAACATATATTGAGCATATAATGTAACAACATCATCTTCAACAGTTGTAAGATTATAAACAGATGCACCATCAGTATAGCTTGTACCAGATCCATCAGCAGCATCATTCCATCCAATAAATACATATCCACTATAATTAAAATCATAAGTATCTAATGGCATAGTCTCATTAATAATTAATCTTTGATCACTCATTGATCCACTTCCACCATTAGCATCAAAATGAACATAATAATATCTAATTCTTTCCCATTGAGCATATAAAGTAATAACATCATCTTTATTACCTAAGTTAGTAATAGATTCACCATTAGTATAACTTGTACCAGAACCATCTGCTTGAGTATTCCATCCAACAAATCTATAATCTGTTCTAGTAAATGCATTAGTTCTTAAAGTAACAGTTTGATCTAAATCAACATTTTGATCAACCATCATACCAGTACCACCATTTGGATCAAAATGAATATTATAACTATCAGGTTCTATTATTTCTAATGTCATATCTGTAAGAGTTCCTCTAAAGAATCTCCAAGGGTTTCCATTACGATCTAAATTACCACCAAATGTTGCAGTACGGTCAAAATATAAGTTAAAACTACTATAATCTTGATATTGAGTATAACCATTACCATCAAGACTATAATATAATTTACCATTTTCTCTTTTAATATACATTTTATTACCAACTAGGTAGTTAACATTATCATTTTTCTTATTACCAACAGCAGCATTAGCATTAATGTTATATGAATTATTAAACCATCTAAAATTAACTCCAGGATATGGTTCTCCATATTCATTCATATCTGCAAAAATAACATCACGAGCATCACTATTTCCACGAGCAGTAACTATAAATGAAACAATAAAATCTTTAGATGCATTTTCTTCATTAAATAAACTAATACCAGTATCTAATAAATGATCATTATTAAATACATGAGAATCTTCATGGAAATAAACTTTATTCCATTTAGCATATAAAGTAGTATCACTAGTAGGTACATAATCACCATTTACTTGATTAATAAATGTAGGTTCAGTATACCAACCTTCAAAAATATATGCCTCAGTACAATTACGAGAAGTATAATCACCAGTACCACTAGTAACACAAGTTTCTTTTATTAAATCAGAAATACTACCAATAGAATTACCATCAATTATTGTTCTAGTTGGAATATTATCATTATTATTAGTAACAAAATCAACTTGATAAGTAACAGCATATATTGGTCCTATAGTAGTATCTCCAGTAATAGTAAATGTATAATCATTATTTAATTCTCCATTAGTCCACTCTGCAAAAGGAAATCCCCCACTATTAGATAAATCTGCTAATAAATGAATACTAGTACCATATAAATAAGCACCAGAACTATTACCAGAAACATAATTACTATCAGTAATAGTTAAATGACATATTTCTCTATCATATGAATATATAATAGTATGAGGTCCATAAGTATTAAGGGTAACTTCTTGTACAGCCGGAGTAATAAAACCAGTATAATTATTAGTTAAAGGTGTAACAGTAGAACCTAATGGAATATTATCAAAATATTGAGTATCTTCATCTACTACTGTATATGTAACACCATCTAAATTCATCTTTTGATGAATTACCGTATAACTAGTTGTATTTTTAATAGAAAAATAATTATTGGAAGTATCATTACTAAATACATAACCATAAATATCTTTAATTAGAAAAAGTGATGAAATAAGAAAAACTGCTACAAACAAAAATCCATAACGTTTCATATTTCATCACCTCACTTTAATTATCTAATTCTTTATTTTTCTTTTTATCTTCACCAAATAAGAAACCAGCTACAAATAAAATTACAATACAAGTAATAATTATTATTTTACCTGTTGTAGTTTGAAATACTTTTACAAGATAACCAACTTTAGGAATCCAAAAAACATTTTTTCCCATATAATTATCTGAAGTAATAAGTGTAGCATCATTATCCTTATTAGCATCACCTTTAGTTACCATACCATCTTCATTAATTTCAACTACTCTGTGAGTAACTAAAGTATTATCTTTAAGTCTATAAGCAATAATATCTTGACCTTTAACATTTTCATAACCAGCATGTCTATTAATAAAACATAAACTACCAGTTTCTATTGTAGGTTCCATTGAACCAGATAATACTACATAAGGAGTAAAACCACACAAATATAGTATTAAAAATATTCCACCAACGACAATAATTAACGTCGTTAAGACGTTAATTAGTCCATTTAAAATCTTCATATTTTAATTAGAATAAGCTCCAAATTGAAGATGGAGTTGAATTGGCAGGTAAACCATCAACTTGAATACCATAACCAGTAACAACAACATCAAGATTACCAGTTAATCCTGTTTGAGAACCATCAATAGCATTATTAAGGCTGACACTACCAAATACAGCAGGAGTAGAACTACCAGCACTAACAGAAGTCATAGCAGAACTAGTTCCATAATTATATATTTTAGTAGCAACATATTTATTAGTAGTTGTATTAAGTGTACAAGCACCATCAGTCATTAATGTCCATCCACTACCAATATTATTTAATTCAAATGCTTCAATTGGAGTTGCATCAGAAGAACATGGTATTTCAACTTTTGCATATACATAAGCAGCATTAGAAGTAGAATCATTCGTAATAATTGGATTCTTTGTAACAGTTTGTCCAGGCATAATATTTTCAGCAGCATCTGGTACTCCATTATTATTAGAATCTGTAGTAACCCATCCAGGTTCAGATAATGAAATGTCTACATTACCAATAGTAAATGTATTTGTCTTTGTATCATTATCAGTAAAATAAGCAATAGCTCCTCCTACCATAAATACTAATAAAAGTACTACGGCAGCAATAATAGTTT
>CAMZBG010000054.1 GCA_947304495.1 uncultured Clostridia bacterium
ATATTATCTAATTTTAATGAAAATGCTAGTGTAATTATTTCCACACATTTAATATCTGATATAGAAAGAATTTTAGATGAAGTAATATTTATAGATAAAGGTAAAATTGTCTTAAAAAGTGATGCTGATAAACTTAGAAATAAAGAAAAAGCATCAATTGATGAAATCTTTAGGAGGATGTTTAAATGTTAAATAAATTATTAAAATATGATTTGAAATACATGATTAAGAATATGAGTATATTTTATATATTATCTATATTCTTTGCTTTAACAACCAGAATACTATTTAATATTGAAAAATCAGTAATCATAAGTATACTTGGACAAATAAGTGTTGGATGTATGTTTGCAATGATAGTAAATACTTTAATTAATACTATGATGAGAAGTTGGATTAGATTTAGAGATTCATTATATAAGGACGAATCATATCTAACGCATACATTACCGGTTACTAAAAATGAATTATATAATTCAAAGTTTATACAAACATTAATTTTTTTCTTTATAAGCTTTGTTGTTATTTTAATAAGCTTATTTATCGCATACTATTCAAAGGAAAACTGGTTAGTCATAACTAATTACATAAGAACTATTACGACTGGATTAAATTTAAGCACTTCATTTTTTATTACTATGGCTATTATAATTATATTTTTAGAGGTATTTAATGCTATTCAATGCGGTTTTCTTGGAATTATTTTAGGACATAAAATGAATAATGGGAAAATAGGTTACTCAGTACTATTTGGCTTTATTACTTACTTGCTAGCTCAAGGTCTAATATTAGGATTAGTATTTGTTTACGGAATATTTGATTCAACTGTTATGGAACTCTTTAAAACAGCGACAATTAATATTGATGTAACAGCTTTTAAAACTTTAGCAATAGTATCATCTTTATTATATATTATAATCATTTTTATTATGAATATTTTATGTAAAAAAGAACTAAGTAAAGGAGTTAATGTTGAATAGAATACATGGCAATTTTTTGGTATTGAGTTATAGATTATAAGAAAATAGGACTAGTTAAAAAAATACGAAATATCATGGGGAATCAACCTTAGATACCCTATTTCACTATTGTAAATTAATATGATATAATAAATATATAAGATAGGTTGATATATATGGGCATTTATAGTTTAAATGTAGATTCTCCTATCTTTACAAAGACCGGTATGCGAGCAGGATGTAACAGAGAATAAATTTGTGCTTGCTTAATAGCAGATATTCTCGTGATTATATTTATTTGAAAAGTATCGCGCGATTAAGAGATTATTAAAAATTGAAGAGAAAACAATTGAGAGACTATAAAAAATAAAGTATTCATCATTAATGAATACTTTATTTAATTATATTGAAGAAGAGTGCCCTTCAATGATAGTCTCAGGCGCCGCGCTTTTTAAGTCTAGAGAGCTATCGACGTTAGCGTTTTGTCGCGAGATTTCTATATACTCATCACCAAATTTCTCTAATAGCCTCTTGATATTTTGGAGAACGGCACGTTTTTCGTCTTCTCTGCCAGATGATTTGTTGAGATCCTGGAGCTGATTATAATAAAAATCCAGTTGGGTTAAACAAATATTCTGACTCTCATCGTAGCGAGTAATCTCTCCATAAGATAAAGACAAATCCAATTCTTTCATTTTTTCTTGTCTTGGATTAACAGAGTACTTTCGAGCAATTTGGCGTAACCAACTTGGAGAAATAGGAGCGAATTCATCCGAAAAGCCATTTGAGAAGGCGTTTTCTAAAAGCCGACTAATAACGGCACATAAAGAACACTTCGCTGGTGATATATCATCGAAGTACTCTTCCCAGTCATGTAAACCTGAGCCGTTGTAAAAAAAGCCAAGGGGATTTCCCCCACTCCCAATAGGGGTAATATAGGTGTTTGCAAGATTTTTTTGCATTATTTTTTTGACTTCCTTAGACGTTTTGTCTTTCAGCTCAGTATCATTTACATCTTTAAACAGGACGGTAGAGGCACGAACTTCAGATATGTCAATCTTGCTTCCAAAACATACAAGTGCTATTTGAGACAAAACAGATTTTATATCATCGGTGGTAAAACCATCGGCATTTAATTTCTTTATAATTCTTTTTTCAAATTCAACATATATTCCGGTAGCATCACAATAAGTAAGAAACTGAATCATTCTGGCTCTTTTTATAATCGAGTCGAGTGATTTATCTTGCGTCAAATAAGGATAAATGAAATCGTCGCAAAGATAATTAATTATTTCTTTAGTCAAATATGGATAGATCATAAAATCAGAAATGTTCTCCATTTTATCAGCTCTTATCCCCAAAAAATCAACAGGCATTTCATCTAATTTAAAGCCCCCCGCAAGTTCTTCCTCAGTACGGACTCTTGCTGCTCTAGCTCCCTTAGTAATTATACCAAAAGTATTTTTTTCGACGTTTCCTTGCGGAGTTAGACAAATTAAAACAGGCTTTTTAAGATTAACAGGGTTCTCTACTTCTATTACCCCGCTTGGATTATTTGAACTCTTTTCACATAATTTATATACATGAACCATAAAGCATCACCCTATAAATCTATTATAAATGATTCTATGAATTATTCAAATTAATTATTTATGATTGACGACTTATAAAGTGTCGAAAAAGAATAATTAGATATCTTTTTAGCTGACTCTATTGCTAAAAAGAAGTATATTAAATATAATAATATTATATTGTTAGGATGGTAGTGAATTTATGAAATTAATAGAATTAAAATGTAAAAATTGTAATGCATCACTTGAAATAGAAGATAGCGCTACAAGTGTAACTTGTAAATATTGTCATTCCAAATTTCTCGTTGATGATGAAGTAAGAGCAACTTCTAAAATGGTTAAAGATAGTGTTGATATTGCTAAAAACGAACTTAAGGAAGAAAGAAAAACAGGACTAAAAATAGGTGTAAGTATTGCGGCTATCGCTATTATAGGCTTGGTAATATTAGGTGGTGCTCTCTCAAGAAAGAGTCTTGATAATAAGAAAAAAATTAATGTCTTTGATTATATTGAAGTATCTTATGGCGGTAATAATGGTGATGGGACAATGGAAATAAGCATAAAAGATAATGACGAAGGCATAGTATTATCAGATTTTAATTGCAAGTATAAAAATGTTCTTTTAAGTAATAATGATAAGGTTAAGGTTGCCTGTACTAGTAATAATTATTTATTAATTGAGAATGAAAAAATATATGTAGTAGAAGGTCTTCATACGTATCTAAATGATATAAATGAATTAGATAATAAATTATTAAATGATATTCATGATATTAGTAATATAGAAATAGATAAAGTAGTTAAGGCAATGCCTTTAAAAATCACTAATTACAATAAGAAACAAATAAAAACCATTTTAATATCCGATAAAAATACTAATAAAGTATACGATATTTATGAAGTTGCTATTGATATTAATAATAAGTATGTAGGAACTATTTATGAGGTGGCAGTAATTAATAATGTAATTGAATACGATGGTAAGATTAATTATAATTCGTCTAATAATATTGGAACGCTTGCTAAATTAGCCGGTTTTCAAGTAAATGGATATGATAGTCTAAATGAAGCTGAACTTGCAATAAAAAAAGCCCAAACATCTGAATCAAAGATTAGCGAAAAATAAATAGCTTTAGGAGTTTTCGGGAACACATTTGCTAAAACAAATAAAATATAGTACAATTATCCCAGTTAATTAAAAAGCGATTCATTCGAAGTAATTATTTAAAAATGATTTGTAGAGAGTCTATGGTTGGTGAAAATAGATAATAATAAATAATGAATTACAAATGATGATTTTAAGTCGGTGAAACACCGTTATCAATAAGAGGTAATAAAATATTATTACAAACAAAGGTGGTACCACGAGCAATTCGTCCTTTATGGATGGATTGCTTTTTTATTTTCAAGGAGGTGATTTGTATGGATAGTGATTATTACTATTATTACTTTGATGATTGTAATTTAATTAACTATACAAATTATTTAG
>CAMZBG010000055.1 GCA_947304495.1 uncultured Clostridia bacterium
ATCTACTGCTTTCTTATTACCATATTTTTTAGTAACATTTTTAATCTCTATCATAAAATGCCTCCAATTATTACTAGCCTATTTTTTTATATAATAATTTTTCTCCAAAAGAATCATATATTTCAAGTCCTTTATCAACAACTTTATATTTCAATTCAAAAGTATCTGGATCTTTATCATAATTAATATAAAGTTTGCCTCCTTGCGTATAATAATCAACTTCTTTTTCTACAGTATTATCACCAACTGTAATAGTATAATAACCAGTACCGTCATCTTTAAATAAGTAGGTAGCTTCCATAGCACTATCACTATATTTAAAAGTTCCTACAACATGTTGATCAATACCTTTCTCATCATTAACTTCTTTAGTATCAGTTTTTTTACCACATCCAACTAAAGTAAAAATACCAATTACAATAATAAGACATAAAAAGATCTTTTTCATAAAAACTTCACCTCTAATCTAATAATAACACAAAAAAAGCAGAAATAAATCTGCTTTTTAACATTATTTAGTAAGAATCAACATATTAGATAAAGTACCTTCAAAATATCTAAATGGTTGATGATTTGCATCAATACTAGCACCAAAGGTAATATTATCAGCAAAATCACTAGTTAAAGTCCAATCATCTTGATTATAAAGTTCAACTTCTTCACTAGTAAAGCCTTGATAACTATAAGAATAATATACAACTTTATTTACTCTTCTAAACTCAAAAGTAACAGGAACTCTATTAGATGCAATAGTTGAAATCGTTTTAGAACCATTAGTATTATCCCATTTAGCATATGTTTTTATTTGATTACTTGCGTTTTCTGGTAAACGAACTACAAATCCAGGCCATTTTGGATTAGATTCATCCTTACAGTTGAATAATGTAGCTTGGTCCTGATTATTAGTAGCATTATCAGGACTTACATAATCAGCAGTAAATCTAATAATAAAGTCTTTATTCTTAGTATCACTAGTATATAAATTAACACCTGTATCAATATAATAACTTGAACCATCAAATGAAACTGGACCATCATTTTGATATTCAATATGCATATATTGAGCATATAATGTAATAACATCATCTTCAACATTAGTAAGATTTATAACAGAAACACCATCTTTATAACTTGTACCGCTACCATCAGGTTGAGTATTCCATCCTACAAAGTAATAACCTGGATAATTAAATGCAAATGTATCTAGTGGAGTACTTTGTCCAAATAATATCCTTTGGTCAGGCATTGAACCAGTAGCAGCATTACCTCCATCAAAGTGAATATAATAATATTTTATCTTATCCCATTGAGCATATAATGTAACAACATCGCCATTACTTCCTAAATTGCTAACTTGTTCTTCATCTAAGAAGTTTGTACCACTACCATCAGGTTGAGTATTCCATCCAGCAAATGAATAACCATCTTTAGTAAATACATTTTTCTTCAAATTAACGGTTTTATCAATTTCAGCATTTTGATCAGTCATCATACCAGTTCCACCATTTTGGTCATAATGAATAGTATAACTAGCTTGATCAATTAATTCTAATGTCATATCAGTAAGGGTACCAGTAAAGAATCTCCAAGGATTACCATTACCATCACGATTAGCACCAAAAGTGGCTGTAATGTCAAAGTAAGAAGTAAAATTACTAAAATCTTGATATTGAGTAAAATTAGAACCATCAAGACTATAATATATTTTTCCTTTTTCTCTTTTAATAATCACCTTATTACCAATTAGATAGTTGACTGCCCTATTATTTCTACTAGTAACGTTAACATTAACATTAAAACTATTTTGATACCATCTAAAGTTTACTCCAGGATATGGATCTTTTTTCTCATACATATCAGCAAAAATAACATCACGATCATCTAAATTACCTACAGAAGAAACAATAAATGATGCAATAAAATCTCTATGAATGTTTTCCTCGCTAAATAAAGCTATATCAGTATCAATTAGATGATCATTATTAAATACTTCTTCATCTTTATGGAAATATACTTTAGTCCATTTAGCATACAAAGTAGTATTCTGAGTTGGAACATAATCACCATTTACTTCGTTAACAAATGTCGGCTCTGTATACCATCCTTCAAACTTATAACCCTCAGTACAATGACGATCATAATAACTACCAGTACCATTAAGTTCACAAGTTTCTTTAACCAATGTTGGAATAGAACCAACAGCATCACCATCAAATACTACTCTAGTAGGAATAGTATCATTATTATTAGTGACAAAATTAACCTGATAAGAAACTGCATATACAGGTCCTATAGTAGTATCATCAGTAATAGTAAATGTATAATCTCTAGAAAGCTCTCCATTACTCCACTGAGCAAATGGAAAATTACCACTATTATATTCATCAGCAACCAGATGAATAGTCGTACCATATAAATAATCTCCTGAAGAATTACCAGTAACATAATTACTATCATTAATAGTCAAATGACAAACTTCCCTATCATAAGAATAAACAATAATATGAGGTCCAAAAGTATTAAGAGTTACTTCTTGTACTCCCGGAGTAATAAATCCCTCATATTCATTAGTTAATGGAGTAATTGTTGTTCCTAAAGGAACATTATCAACATGAATAGTATCTTCATCAACTACTGTATATGTCGTACCATCTAAATTCATTTTCTGATGAATAACAGTATAACTAGTAGTATTTTTAATAGAAAAATAATTTGTACTTGTATCAGTACTTACTATATATCCATAAATACCATTTATGAAAAAAAGTGATGAAATTATAAAAACAATTATAAATAAAAATCCATAACGTTTCATAATTCATCACCTCTCTTACATATATTTATCTTTTAACTCTTTTATTGTTTTTTCATCTTCTCCAAATAAGAATCCAGCTACAAATAAAATCACAATACAAGTAATAATAATTATTTTACCTGTAGTAGATTGAAATACTTTAACTAAATAACCTAATTTAGGAATCCAAAAAATATTTTCACCCATATAGTTATCAGAAGTAATAATTGTAGCATCAACATCCTTATTTTTATCTCCTTTAGTTACAATACCTTCATCTGTAATATCAACAACTCTATGTGTAACTAAAGTACCTTCTTTAAGCCTATAAGCTATAATATCCTTTTTTTTAATACTCTGAAATTCACTATGTCTATTAATAAAACATAGACTACCAGTTTCAATAGTTGGTTCCATAGATCCAGAAAGTACTACGTATGGAGTAATACCACAGAAATATAGAATCAAAAAAATGCCTCCAATGACAATAATTAACGTCGTTAAGACGTTAATTAGTCCTTTAATAATCTTCATTTAATTAACTAAATAAACCCCATACAGTTGTTGGTGTAGAGTTTTGTGGTAATCCTTCAGCTTGAATACCATAACCATTAACAACTATATTTAGATTACCATCAATACCATCCTCATCACCCTCTAAAGTACTTAATAAAGTAACTTCACTAAATACAGGATTAGTAGTTGATGCTCCAGCAGCTAAAGATTGTAAAGATCCATCAGAACCATAATAGTAAACATAAGTAGCTTTTCCAGCAGCACATGCAGTACTACTTAATTGAGTCCATCCACTATTAACTGTATAAGAAAATAATTGTTGTGGAGTAGTCTCAGTAGTACAAGGTACTTCAACTTCAGCAAAAACATAAGCAGGATTATTAGCAGAATCATTATTAATTACTGGATCTTTTGCAACAGTTTCTCCAGGCATTAAGTTAAGTCCATCTGCATCAACCCAATGATCTTCATCAATTGAGATTACTATATCTCCAATTGTAAATGTATTAGTGGCAACATCAGTGTCAGTAAAATAAGCGATAGCTCCTCCTACCATAAATACTAATAAAAGTACTACGGCAGCAATAATAGTTT
>CAMZBG010000056.1 GCA_947304495.1 uncultured Clostridia bacterium
CTATATCTATTTGATTATAATAAATAACTTTATCTTTAGGCATTATTCCTCTTTTCCCCTCTTTACGATACCTATATACTTTTATTTCTTTTTCTGTTGCTTCCACTTCCCAAGGTTGAGTATTACAAGCACTAGGTGCAAATCTAACTATATTCGCTATATCTATGAAGTTATTTCCAGACCAAATTTCTGACAGTTCCTTCCTTTTACTTTTATACATATCTTTTCTGAATTTATCCGACGAATCTACTTTAGCTATAGCAATCATAATAACAAAATCTAAGCCATCTAACTTTTGCTCTTCTGGTTTTCCTATCCCAAACCATAATGTACCTATATTTTTAGATACCAAATATAAATCTAATTGTTCTCCTAAATAACCTATATTTTGTAAATAATTATCCTTTTTTTCAGAATAAAATAATATGCAATACTCTTGTCCTCTTAAAATAGATTCTTTTTTTACTATTTTTATTTTTACTTTAATCTCTTCTACTAAAGGTTTTAGTTTAAAAAATTCTTTTTCAATATCATTTAATTCTTCTCTAGAAATATGTTCATGGCCAATATTTCTAAATAAATGAAAAGATTTTCTTTTAAATATCATATCATATAAACCTTTATCCATAATGTATCTCCATTCTAATATACAAACACTTTCGCAATTGCTAGTCTTTGCATTCCTAAAACAAATAATTTAGTAACCTTGTCTATTGGGGAACATAGTCATTTACTATGACTGTTTTCTAGTCATAATCGATCTTTTTTCTAATGGTAATATTTCAGTTTTATTACTAATACCAAATTGATTAGCGAGTTTGATTGAACCATTTAATAATTCTTCTAAACTTGAAAACGGTTCATTATCAGTATCCGTCTTATATAGCCAATCTAGGTATTTAATCTTTTTTGCTTCATCAGGTCTACCATAAAGAACTTTTCCTGTATGAATCCAATATCCAAATTCTACATTTGTCGTAAAAGCCGGCATATCAGATAATGTTCTTGGAATCCAAAAAGCAATTACTGAAGCATTAGATAATGCTTCTCTTTCCCATTGGGCTTGATCTACATAATCTGCTTTCGGCTTCCCTGTTGAACACTCCGGAACATATACCACTCCATCAAAACCCATATCTTCCAAATACTTACAAGCACTTGTTCTCCACGATTCGATATTTTCGCCTCTTGGAGTTGGCCCTGCTAGAAATATTGATTTTTTTCCTTTTATTATTTCTTGATCTGAATAATTAATTATCATATTTCCTCCATACTACGTTACATATCATATCTTTGAAATAAATCATTATATATTTCTTCTCTATTTATATCTGTAACAAAAGTTATTTTTCTCTTATTGTTAGTTATCTTATATGATAAGTCCTCTAATATTTCAGGACAACTAATTTTAGTTGTTTTAAACCATTTTTTATTAACCATATAAGCAATAACAGCAATGTCAAATATAGGCCTTTCTACTCTTATTCCGTTATAACCATCATTATAAAATCTTTCAATTAGATCATCATAAAATTTACTCTTATTACCTATTTTTTCTTTTAATGTATTTATATTGATATTTAATTTAGAAACCACTTCACTACATGGTAGAACAGTTAATGGAACATTTGAATTAAACACTATTTTAACTGCTTCTACATCTTGTTTAAAGTTATATTCTCTATTATTTTCATATCCTAATTGATGTCCACCTAGCCATATTATTTCAGTTTTATCAACTATTGTTGGCTCTTTAATTATAGCTAGAGCTATATTTGTTATTGCACCTATTGCTAATATATATGTTTTGTCATTACTTTTAACAATCTCAATAATCTTATTAACAGCATCATTATCTTGAGTGTATCCGTTTTGAAGATAATCTACAGATCCTTTATATACTTTGCTTGAATCAAAACCGAAATAATCACATATTTTTTTTGCTTCTTTGTAACTAAGTTTTTGCCCATCAGGAACTGATACAAAATGCTTATGATGTGAATAAGGAGCAATTGTTATTGCTTCTATATTAAATAAATCTTGATGTTTAATTAAATACGTTAATGCAAATAGATCATCACATTCATTATATGTATCTGTGTCTAATATTATATTAAATCTATCTCTTTTATTATTCATGTTTTATCCCCTCTCAAGTGCCTTGATAAATTCACAATGAGTTGTGTCAGTGTCAGTACTAAGCGCTCTAACCTTGTTTCATAATTAGGATAATTTCTAATTATGAAACTACCAAGGTTAATTGCGTATCAGGAACATACACTTTTTTAATTTCAATTATATTATATCATACAAAAAGCAGATTTTTTCATCTGCTTGAGTAGTCATTAAAAAGCATTTCGAATATCGTAATATCATAATATTCCGATTAGTTTGATAAATTGTAATTTATCATTTATTTCTTTTAATTAATATTATTGTTGATAATATTATTACAGCAATAGGTGCTAATCTCATAAATATCCATTCAAATGCTTGATAAAATGTTCCTAATATAGCCCATTCGGTAATACTATAATCCCAAGTCTGATAAGGGCTGTCTAATATTGCTAACAATATGAATAACAAAATGATACTTATATCTATAATTATCAACGCTTGAATTTTTTTCTTTCTTTTCTCTTTTTGATAATTTGATAATTGCTCATTAATCACTTCTAATTTCTCAGATATTACTTTTAAATCATTTATTTCTTTTTTCTCTATACTTTCACCAAGAATTTCACTAACTGGTGTTTCGAAAAGCTCTGATATTTTTACTAGCATTTCAGCATCCGGAACAGATAATCCTGTTTCCCATTTTGAAATTGTCTGTCTTACGACATTTAACTTAATACTTAATTCTTCTTGTGAAAGTCCTTTGTTTTTTCTTAATGTTTTTAGATTATCTTTTAACATATTACATTTTCTCCTTTCAACAAGTTCAGTTTATTACAAATATGCCGTTGCTACAAGCAATGTATTTTAACATTTTATTTTGCTATTAATTGCCAATAAAAAATAACTTTTTTATACAAATATTATACCACACAAAAACGGATTCTCATCCGTTCTATATATCTTAAT